>CAMLOF010000306.1 GCA_946481585.1 uncultured Macromonas sp.
GCTCGCTGGCGCTGCTGGTGCTGGTGATCCAGATCGTGACCGGCATCTTCCTGGTGATGCACTACAAACCCGACGCCTCGCTCAACGGCGCGGGTGTGCCGGTGGCCTTCGCCAGCGTCGAATACATCATGCGGGACGTGCCCTGGGGCTGGCTGATCCGCTACATGCACTCCACGGGTGCCTCCGCATTCTTCGTGGTGGTCTACCTCCACATGTTCCGTGGTCTCATCTACGGTTCCTACCGCAAGCCGCGTGAACTGGTGTGGGTGTTTGGCTGCGCCATCTTCCTGGTGTTGATGGCCGAAGCCTTCATGGGCTACCTGCTGCCCTGGGGCCAGATGTCCTACTGGGGCGCACAGGTGATCGTGAACCTGTTCTCCGCCATTCCCTTCATCGGTCCCGATCTGGCCATCCTGATCCGTGGCGACTTCGTGGTGGGTGATGCAACGCTGAACCGCTTCTTCAGCTTCCACGTGATCGCCGTGCCGCTGGTCCTGCTGGGTCTGGTGGTAGCGCACTTGCTGGCGCTGCACGACGTGGGTTCCAACAACCCCGACGGCGTGGAAATCAAAGGCCCGAACGCTCCGAAGGATGCCAAAGGCCACCCGCTCGACGGCGTGCCTTTCCACCCGTACTACACGGTGCACGACGTGTTCGGTGTGACCGTGTTCCTGATGGTGTTCTCCGCCATTGTGTTCTTCGCGCCTGAGTTCGGCGGCTACTTCCTGGAGTTCAACAACTTCATCCCGGCCGACCCGCTGAAGACCCCGCCGCACATCGCGCCGGTCTGGTACTTCACGCCTTTCTACTCCATGCTGCGCGCCATCACCACCGAGATGATGTACGTGCTTATCGCCTGCGTGGTGCTCGGCGCCTTGCTCGGGGTTGCCAAGGCCAAGGCTGGTGCTGCCGTCAAAGGTGGCATCGTGGTGGCGGCCGTTGTCGTTGCAGCCCTCATGCTGTCGATCGATGCCAAGTTCTGGGGCGTTGTGACCATGGGTGGCGCTGTCGTCATCCTGTTCTTCCTGCCCTGGCTCGACAACTGCCCGGTCAAGTCCATCCGCTACCGTCCTAGCTGGCACATCTACCTGTACACCGTGTTCGTGATCAACTTCCTGATCCTGGGCTACCTGGGTGTGCTGCCCCCGTCGCCAGTGGGTGAGCGCGTGTCTCAAGTGGGAACGCTCTTCTACTTCGGTTTCTTCCTGCTGATGCCTTGGTGGAGCCGTCTGGGCCAATGCAAGCCCGAGCCGACTCGTGTGACCTTCACCCCCCACTGATGAGCCAGCCAACAGGAGAAACGACATGAAAAAATGGATTGCTGGTTGCCTGGTGGCCTTGGGTCTGGTGTCTAACGCCATGGCCGCTGGTAGCAACTTTCCGCTCGACAAGGCGCCCAAGCTGACCAACGACATGGCAGCGCTGCAAAACGGTGCCAAGATCTTCGTCAACCATTGCTTGAATTGCCACTCGGCTTCGTTCGTACGCTATAACCGCCTCACCGAAATTGGCTTGACGGAAAAGCAGATCAAGGAAAACCTCATGTTCACCACCGAGAAGGTGGGTGACACCATGAAGGCCTCGATCAATCCGCAGCAGGCCAAGGAGTGGTTTGGCGCCATCCCGCCCGACCTGACCCTGGTGGCGCGCTCCCGCGCCAGCGGCGCCGGTAGCGGCCCGGACTACCTGTACACCCTGCTGCGTACCTACTACCGCGACGACACCAAGGCCACCGGCTGGAACAACATGGCCTTCCCCAGCGTTGCCATGCCGCATCCCCTGTGGCAATTGCAGGGTGAGCGTCGTCCGGTGTTCGAGAAGGTCGAAAGCCACGGTCACGAGGTGGAAGTCCTTCGCGGCTGGGAGCAGGTCAAGGAAGGCTCGATGACGCAGGCTGAGTACGACCGTACCGTTGCCGAGTTGGTGGCTTTCCTCGAGTGGGCGGCAGAGCCCGGTCAGAATGCACGCATCCGCTTGGGTGTCTGGGTTCTGATCTTCCTGGGTGTGTTCGTGCTCGTCGCCTGGCGCCTGAACGCGGCCTACTGGAAAGACGTCAAGTAAGCCCCATCTGGCCCCAAGGGCCAGATCGACACAGTGGTTTTGCCGTGCCCTGCGGGGCAAAAACGGCAATCCACTGTTTTTTGTTTTGTGATTGAGGAGAGACCGCCATGATGGTTCTGTATTCGGGTACCACCTGTCCCTATTCCCACCGTTGCCGTTTCGTGCTGTTCGAGAAGGGCATGGACTTCGAGATCCGCGACGTGGATCTGTACAACAAGCCAGAGGACATCGCGGTCATGAACCCCTACGGCCAGGTGCCCATCCTGGTTGAGCGCGACCTGATTCTGTACGAGTCGAACATCATCAACGAGTACATTGATGAACGCTTCCCGCACCCCCAGCTGATGCCTGGTGATCCGGTCGACCGTGCCCGCGTGCGTCTTTTCCTGCTCAACTTTGAAAAAGAGTTGTTCACGCATGTGTCGGTGCTGGAATCCCGCACCACCAAGGGGAACGACAAGGCTATCGAGAAGGCCAAGAGCCACATTCGCGACCGCCTGACGCAGTTGGCCCCGGTGTTCCTGAAGAACAAGTACATGCTGGGCGACAACTTCTCCATGCTCGACGTGGCGATTGCGCCGCTGCTGTGGCGCCTGGATCACTACGGCATTGAACTGAGCAAGAACGCTGCACCGTTGCTGAAGTACGCGGAGCGCATCTTCTCGCGCCCGGCCTACATCGAAGCGCTGACGCCGTCCGAGAAAGTGATGCGCAAGTAAGCGCAGGTTCTTGCCATGAGCCAGGACGACACCCCCTCCACCCGGCCGTACCTCATACGTGCGTTGCACGAGTGGTGCAGCGATAACGGTTTCACGCCTTACCTGGCGGTGGCCGTTGACGCGTCTGTGCAGGTGCCGCGCGAGTTCGTGAAGAACAACGAAATCGTGCTCAACACCAGTTTCGATGCCACGAGCAACCTGCGCCTGGGCAACGATTTCGTCGAGTTCAAGGCGCGCTTCGGCGGCGTTGCTCGCGAGGTGGTCGTGCCGGTGGATCATGTCGTTGCCATCTATGCGCGTGAAAACGGGCAGGGCATGGCTTTTCCGGCTCCTGCGCCTGCTGTTGAGGCGTCTGAGCCGCAGGTCCCGACGATTCATGCTGGCAAAGGGCTTCAGGTCGTACCCGGTACGGCGGAAGATGGGAATGAGCCACCCGAACCGCCGCAGGGGCCGGGAAATGCAGGGGGGCGTCCAACCCTCAAGCGAGTCAAGTAGAATCCTGCCTGCGCCGCTTTAGCTCAGTTGGTAGAGCAACCGCCTTGTAAGCGGTAGGTCGTCAGTTCGAATCCGACAAGCGGCACCATTCAAAGCC
>CAMLOF010000307.1 GCA_946481585.1 uncultured Macromonas sp.
CCGGTGACACATGGGCAGCGGTGGAACGCATTGCGCAGACCATGCCCTCGCAATACTCGTCCACCGCGCAGGACCTGATGCGCGGCAAACCCAGCGAGATCGACCACCTCAACGGCTACGTGCTGCGCCGGGGCCAGGCGCTGGGGGTGGCAACACCTGCCAACCGCGTGCTGCACACCCTGGTGCGGCTGCTGGAAGCCCACCCCGCACCCCGCTGATCCAAAGCGTCCCAAACCAAGGGCGCCTTGCTATCATGGCGCTCAACCAGACCCCACCTCTAGGAGCAGGAACCCCATGTCCGACAAATTCCGCCTGGTCACCCGCAGCGACTTCGACGGCCTCGTCTGCGCCGTGCTGCTCAAGGAACTAGACCTCATCGACGACATCCTCTTCGTCCACCCCAAGGACATGCAGGACGGCAAGATCGCCATCACCTCGCGCGACATCACCACCAACCTGCCCTACGTGCCCGGCGCCCACCTGGCGTTCGACCACCACGCTTCCGAAACAGTGCGCAACACCGGCGAGCGCGCCAACCACCTCATCGACGCCACCGCGCCTTCCGCCGCACGTGTGGTGTACCGCCACTACGGCGGCAAAGCCACCTTCCCGCGTGTGAGCGACGAGATGATGGAGGCCGTGGACAAGGCCGACTCCGCGCAGTACAGCCGCGAAGACATCCTCAACCCCAAGGGCTGGGTGCTGCTGAACTACCTGATGGACTCGCGCACCGGGCTGGGCCGTTTCCGCGACTTCCGCATCAGCAACTACGCGCTGATGATGGCGCTGATCGACTACTGCCGCGACCACACCATCGAGCAGATCCTGGCACTGCCCGACGTGAAGGAACGCGTGGACCTGTACTTTGACCACGAAGCCCGCGCCAAGGAACAGATCCAGCGCTGCGCCACGGTGCACGGCAACCTGGTGGTGCTGGACCTGCGCAACGAAGAAACCATCTGGGCCACCAACCGCTTCACCATCTACGCGATGTACCCGCAATGCAACATCTCCATCCACGTGATGTGGGGCGTGCAGAAGCAGAACACCGTGTTTGCCACCGGCAAGTCGATTCTGGACCGGGGTTCGCGCACCAACGTGGGCGAACTGATGCTGGCCTATGGCGGTGGCGGCCACAACGCGGCAGGCACTTGCCAGGTGGACAACGACCGCGCAGCCGAAGTGCTGCAGCAGCTGGTGACCCGCATCAACGCCGATGGCTGAGGCGCGCACTTCAATTCATTTGAACGCAGGCGGCGAATTATTTCGATCCACCTGAAGGCGCCGAGGCGAACAATCGGTGTCATCCACTTCCCCACCACCACAGGAGATTGAAATGACACCTACCCCTCTGCAAAACCTGCTCACCTTGGTTGGCCGCCTGCTGTTCGCCCTGCTGTTCGTGCCTGCGGGCATCAGCAAGATCACGGGCTTTTCCGGTACGGCGGGCTACATTGCCTCGGTCGGCCTGCCACTGCCCGAGGTGGGCGCAGCCCTTGCCTTGGTGGTTGAAATCGGTGCCGGTGTGGCGCTGATCGTCGGCTTCCAGACGCGCTGGGCCGCGCTGATTCTGGCGGCGTTCACCCTGGCCGCGTCGGTGTTCTTCCACGGTTACTGGGCCATGCCTGCCGAGCAGCAGTTCATGCAACAGCTGCTGTTCTTCAAGAACATTGCCGTGGTTGGCGGCTTGCTGACGCTGGCAGCCTGGGGCGCCGGGGCCTGGAGCCTTGACGGCCGCAAAGGCTGAGCAACGAAGGTTGCTCAATAAGAAAGGGGCCCGTTCGAGGCCCCTTTTCTTTTGTCAGCTTACTTGTTGACCGGAGAGTTCGGGTCCAGCAGCAAGGCCATCACGTGCTTGAGCTCCTGCTCGTTCAGGATGCCCTTGTGGCCGACGCGAGGCATCTGGGAACAGGCGTTGTAGGCGCGGGCGTTCCACATCTTGCCCCAGGTGTATTCCACGATGGCCTTGGACTCGGGGCTGGCGGGGTTGCTCACGCCGCGCAGCTTGCCGTAGTTGTAGAGGCTGGGGCCGATGGTGCCGAAGGAGATTTCTTCCTTGGAGATCTGGTGGCAGTTGTAACAGTTGCCCCCGTTGACGGTCTTGACGTCGTCGCTCCAGGTCAGGCCACGGCCGCTCTGGGCGATCTTCTCGCCCTCCTTCCAGTCGCCCAGGAACTTGCCGTCCGAAGGCCACTTGATGGTCTTCATCTCGGCTTCCTCGATGGCTTTGGACACCTTCTCTTCAATAGGCTTGCCAGCCACGGAGGCGGCAGCGCACTCCTTGTTGGCCATGTCCTGTTCCAGGCGGTCCAGCTTGGCGATGCCACGGTCCTGGAACGATGCCTTGACGACTTCGGCAGTCATCTTGTCGTAGTCGGCAGACGAGGGGGAGGACGTGCACGCACTCAGCAGCACGGCGGCGGCCGGAATGGCCAATGCAATGACGGTTTTCTTCAGCATGTGTGTCTCCTGATCAGCGCTTGATGGAGGGGACGATGGACTCGGCCCCCTTGGCGTTGACGCCCATGTACACGCCCAGCGCGATGGTCACGTCGCTGGCGAACTTGGGCTCGGGGAAACGCTGCTGGCGGTAACAGTCGTTCAGGCGGTGCTGCATGCTCCACATCTGCCCGTTGGACACGCGGTAGGCAGGCCAGGCCGCGAAGCCCACGCCGTCACCCGGGTTCTTGGTCAGGTTGGGCAGGTCTTGCAGGCGGATGCGCTTGCCGTCTTCACCGTGGCACGTGGCGCAGGCAAAGTCGTGCGGGCCGCCGCGCATGAAGAACAGGCGCTTGCCCACTTCGTACATGTCGCGCTCGGCCTGGTGGCTTTGCGACAGGTTGAAGCGCATGCCCATGGACTGCGCGCCAATCCAGGTGGACAGCGCCACGATGTTGGCGGTTTCGCCCTTGCCGAAGTTGCGGGTGTTGACTTCTTTCTTGACGTCGATGCCCTGCAGGGTTTCCATGCAGGTCATCAGGCGGCTTTCCAGGTCTTGCACGCGGCCGGTGTCGGCAAAGAAACGCGGCAGTTCCACGAACGCGCCCTTGACGACGCCGGGGCCCTTGCCCAGGTCGCACTTTTCCAGCGACACGTTCTTGGGGCCGCGTTTTTGCTTCCACAGCTCCTCACCCTTCATCTCGAAGAGCTCGGCGGGGTTGCCGTCTTGCAGCATCTCGCGGTACTTGGCAATGCCTTCGGCTGCAGAGTCTTGCGCCTGGGCGCCCTGCGCGGCGGCGATGGCCGCCAAGGCGGCCAGAACTCGGAGGTTTTTCTTCATCGGTCTGTGCTCCTCTTTGTCAACGCTCAGGCAACGGCCGCCTCGTCGGTGCGGCTCTCACCCTTGTTGTCGGTCCACTTC
>CAMLOF010000308.1 GCA_946481585.1 uncultured Macromonas sp.
CCCGCCTGGCGCGAGCCCTGGAACGCGACGGCCTGAACACCGCTGCGCTGCACGGCGACAAGAGCCAGGACGAGCGCCTCAAGGCGCTGGACGCCTTCAAGAAGGGCGAGGTTGAACTGCTGATCTGCACCGACGTGGCTGCGCGCGGCTTGGACATCAAGGACGTGCCTGCGGTGTTCAACGTGGACATTCCCTTCAACGCCGAAGACTACGTGCACCGCATTGGCCGCACGGGCCGTGCAGGCGCGTCTGGCCTGGCCATTTCCTTCGTGGGCGGGCGCGACGCCAAGCTGCTGGCCGACATTGAAAAGCTCATCGGCAAGAAGGCCGAGGTTGAGCCCATCGAGCTGGAAAACGACCGCCGCCGCTTTGGTGGCGAGCCGGGCCGCAGCAACGACGGCCAGCGCCTGTGGCACGACCAGCGCGGCCGCGAAGAGATTGCACGCGCAGCACGTACCAGCCGCCCGGCGCGCGCGCCTGCCGACCCGTTCTTCGACAAGCCCTACGAGCCCACCCTGGCGGCCGACGCCAAGCCCGCCTGGGAGGCGAACGCCAAACCCGCCACAGTTCGCGGTTTGTCGCCTTACATCAAGACCAAGAAGAAGGTGGCTGCCCTGTTCAAGGCCACGCCGCCCGCCGAAGCGGTGGAGTGAGGCTACTTTCTCAAGCGCCTGGTTTTTGTGCCTGCGGGCACGCCACCTGAATGAACGCCAAAGACGCTGGCGCGTCGCTCTGTTCCGGCAGGCGCGCGGCGCTCAGGCAGCCGCCCCACACGCAGCCAGTGTCCAGCGCCAGCAGGTCGGGCCGGTGCACCAAACCCAATGTGGACCAGTGACCGAACGCCACGGGCGTGCCCGCGGTGCGCCGCCCTGGCACGTCGAACCAGGGCATGAAGCCGGGTGGCGCAGCCGCTGCGCTGTCCTTGGTGGCAAATTCCATCACCCCGTCTGCGTTGCAAAAGCGCAGCCGCGTCAGCGCGTTCACCACCACGCGCCAGCGGTCGGCGCCTTGCAGGCTGTCGTTCCACTGGTCGGGCAGGTTGCCGTACATGCGCAGCAGCCATTCGGCGCCATCGGGGCCGTTGAGCATGCGCGTTACCTCCTGGCCCAGGGCCACGGTCTGCTCGGCCGTCCACTGCGGCAGCACGCCCGCGTGCACCAGCAGCCAGCCGCGCACCTGCAGCGCCAGTGGGCGTTGGCGCACCCAGCGCAGCAGTTCCTCGCGGTCGGGCGCGTTGAGGATGTCGTCAATCGTGTCTGTGCGGTGTGCCTTGCGCGCACCCTGTGCCACGGCCAGCAGGTGCAGGTCGTGGTTGCCCAGCAGGCAGTGCGCCGAAGTGCCCAGCGCCATCAGGCGGCGCAGCACGGCCAGCGAGTCCGGCCCGCGGTTGACGAGATCGCCCAGCAGGTAGAGGGTGTCGCGGCTCGGGGAAAAGTCTATCGTTTGCAACAGGCGCTGCAGGGGTTCGTCGCAGCCCTGTATGTCGCCAATCAGGTAAAGTGCCATGGATAAATTATGGATGTCCTGCTGATTGTCTTTCTTACGCTCCTCAACGGGGCGTTTGCCATGTCTGAACTGGCGCTGGCCGCCAGCCGCAAGGCCCGCCTGGCGGCGATGGCCGAAAGCGGCGACAAGGGCGCGCAGACCGCGCTGGAGTTGCTGGAGAACCCCACGCAGTTCCTGTCGTCGGTGCAGGTGGGCATCACCTCCATCGGCATGCTCAACGGCATTGTGGGCGAGGCGGCCTTCAGCGCCGGGCTGGCCGGGTGGATGACGGGCCTGGGCATGCCAGAGGCATCAGCCGAGATCACGGCCACGGCCATCGTCGTGGTGGCCATCACCTTCATCACCATCGTGTTTGGCGAACTGGTGCCCAAGCGCATTGGCCAGCTCTACCCCGAGGCGGTGGCGCGCTGGGTGTCTCGCCCCATGGCCTGGGTGGCCACGGGCGCCAAGCCCTTCGTCATGCTGCTGTCGGCCACCACGCAGGGCGTGCTCAAGCTGCTGCGCATTGACACCAACGCCGTGCAGCACGTGACCGAGGAAGAGATCGACGCCAGCCTGCAGGAGGGTGTGGGCGCGGGCATCATCGAAGAGCACGAGCACCAGATGGTGCGCAACGTGTTCCTGCTGGACGACCGGCCCCTCACGTCGATCATGGTGCCTCGCTCCGACATTGAATGGCTGGACGCGGGTTCCACGCTGGAAGAGGCGCTGACCAAGGCGCAGCAGGGCGGCCATTCCTGGTACCCGGTGTGCCGGGGCGGGCTGGAAGAGGTGCTGGGTGTGATTCACCTGCCGCTGCTCATGGGGCTGGCGGGGCAGGGCAAGACCGAAGGCTGGTACCGCAATGCGTCGCCCGCCGTGTTCGTGCCTGAAACGCTGTCGGGCATGGAGCTGCTGGAGCAGTTCCGCGCGCAGTCCACACGCGTGGTGCTGGTGGTGGACGAGTACGGCGAGGTGCAGGGCATGCTCACCCCGCTGGACATGCTGGAAGCCATCACCGGCGAGCTTTCGCCCGAAACGCCCTTGGAGGCCTGGGCCACGCCGCAGGAAGATGGCTCTTGGCTGGTGGACGGCGCCATGCCCGCGCACGAGCTGAAGGCGCGGCTTGACATCAAGGATCTGCCCGACGAGGACAAGGGTCGCTACAACACCGTGGCGGGCCTGATGCAGGCCGTGGCGGGCGAACTGCTGGCCCAGGGCGACCGGGTAGAGATTGCGGGCTGGGAGTTCGAGGTGCTCAAGCTCGAAGGCCGCCGCATCGACGAGGTGCGGATCGAGGCCGTCAACGCCCCAACTGAGGACGATGCTCAAACAGCCACGCCTTGAACGCCAGCGCGGCGGGTGACAGGCGCTTGCCGCGCGGGTACACCACGTGCCAGCGGCGAATCAGCGGGAAGCCCTGCACGTCCAGCTGCACCAGCTCGCCCAGCGCCAGCTCCGACACCACCGTGGTGGCCGATAGCACGGCCAGCCCCAGGCCGCCCGCCACCGTCTGCTTGATGGCTTCGTTGCTGCCCACCTCCAGCCGGTTGCGCAACTGCACGCCGTGGCTGCTGAAAAAGCGTTCCGCCGTGAGCCGCGTGCCCGAGCCCGGCTCGCGCATGATGAAGGGCTCGTTGATGAGGCGTTGCGGCGCAATGCGCTTCTTGCCCACCAGCGGGTGGTTGGGCGGCGCCACCAGTACCAGGGGGTTGTCGGCAAAGTCCTCGCAGACCACGTCCATCTGCTCGGGCGGCTGGCCCATGATGTAGAGGTCGTCCTGGTTGCCGGCCAGGCGTTGCAGCAGCATCTCGCGGTTGCCCACCAGCATGGCCACGTCTATGCCCGGGTGTGCGGCGCAAAAGCC
>CAMLOF010000309.1 GCA_946481585.1 uncultured Macromonas sp.
GCCTTGATCTGCTCGGGCGTGAGCGGCGGGCGCGTGCTGTTGCGCCCCGACGGGTCGCCGATCAGGCTGGTGAAGTCCCCGATCAGGAAGATCACCTGGTGGCCCAGGTCCTGCAACTGGCGCATCTTGTTGAGCACCACGGTGTGGCCGATGTGGATGTCTGGCGCCGTGGGGTCCAGCCCCAGCTTGATGCGCAAAGGCTGCCCAGTGGCTTCACTCTTCTGCAGCTTCTTGATCCAGTCGGCCTCGGGAATCAGCTCCTCGCAACCCCTGCGGGTCACGGCCAGGGCGTGACGAACGGCATCGGACAAAGGTGCCTCGTCCTTTTTGTCGGCCAGCCCCGCCGGAGAAGACAAAAATGCTGTATTTGAAGCCTGATCGTGATTGTTCATAAGGGTTATTACAGATGCCCAAATAGGTGCACCCGTTATACTTCAACGTTGATTCAACCTGGGATTCTAGTTGGCCTGCTTCTTGCACGCCTCCTGCACACCCCAGGCGAGGTTCTGGAGGCGGGTCACCGCTCCAAGCCACTCCCCGTTTTTTCCATGTGCCAGCAGTGCATCTGCTGCGGGCCCATGTTGTATCCGAATTCACATGAACGAACTGTTCGGTCAGCTCAAATTGGTGCTCCAGCGTCACCCCAAGCGCGTCATGGGTGGCCTGGGTGTGCTGCTGCTGGGCACGGGCGTCACTGCATTTGGCGTCGCCCCCTCTGACGCCGACATCGACAACCTGCCTGTTCGCCAATTGGTGGAAGCTGTCCAGCCCGCCGTGGCCACAACAGCCCAGGGCAGCCTCGACGCACCGGTGCCTTTCGTGCTCTTCCGCAGCGACACCACCCGCCGTGAAGACACGGCCCAAAGCCTTCTGCAGCGCCTGGGCGTCAGCGACAGCGCTGCCAGCACATTCCTGCGCACCGACAAGGTGGCGGCTGAACTCTTCAAGGGCCGCGCTGGCAAACTGGTCATGGCCGAGGCCGATGACAGCCAACGCCTGCTCCGCCTGACCGCGCGCTGGCTCCCCAGCGACAGCAGCCCCACCTACTCTCGCGTTGTGGTGGAGCGCACTGGTGAAACCTGGACGTCGCGCATCGAATCCGCCGAATTCACCGCTTCGGTGCGCTTGAGCAGCGGCACCATCCGCAGCTCGCTCTTCGCCGCGACCGACGCAGCTCGCCTGCCTGACGACATCGCATCCCAGCTTGCAGATCTATTCTCTTCCGAGATCGACTTCCGGCGCGACCTTCGTCAGGGCGACACGTTCAACGTGGTCTATGAAGCGCTCGAAGCTGATGGTGAAGTGCTGCGTTTCGGGCGCATCCTGAGCGCCGAGTTCATCAACCAGGGCAAGGCACACCAACTGGTGTGGTTCCAGGAGCCCGGTCAAAAAGGCTCTTACTACAACTTTGCCGGCGAAAGCATGCGCCGCGCCTTCCTGGCCTCTCCGCTGGCGTTCTCGCGCGTCAGCAGCGGCTACGGCATGCGCTTCCACCCGATTTCTGGTGGACAGAAGGCTCATCTTGGCATCGACTTTGCCGCCCCCACTGGCACCCCGGTGCGCAGCGTGGCAGACGGCGTGGTGGAGTTCGCAGGCTGGCAGCGCGGCTACGGCAACTTCATCGTCGTTCAGCACCGTCAGGACAAATCCACGGCGTACGCGCACCTGAGCCGGATCGACGTCCGCAAGGGCCAGCGCGTGTCACAAAGCGACGTGATTGGCGCCGTTGGTTCCACCGGTGCATCCACCGGCCCGCACCTGCACTTCGAATACCGCGTTCGTGGCACCCATCAAGACCCCCTGAACATTGCCCGCGAAAGCTCCGGCGAACCGATTGCGGCTCGCTCACGCGCGGCCTTCGAACAGGTGGCCACGGCCATGCGCCAGAAGCTGGTGTCTGCGGCCACCATCGTCCAGGCCAGCGCAGAATGATGGGATGCGCCGCTGGGCGCATCTCCGCGTGACCGGCATGGCACAGCACTACATTGGCCTGATGTCGGGCACGTCGCTCGACGGCGTGGACGGCGTGCTGATGGCCTTCCATGACCACGGCCAAGCCAGTGTGCTTGGCAGCTGCGCACTCGACTTTCCCGCCGAACTGCGCGCAGAACTGCTGGCGTTGAACCGCCCCGGCTCCAACGAACTGCACCGGGCTGCAGTGGCAGCCCACCAGCTCGCAAAACTCTACGCCCAAGCCGTCCAACAGCTGCTGCAGCAAAGTGGTCTTCCTGCCAGCGCCATATGCGCCATCGGTGCGCATGGGCAAACGGTCCGCCATGCCCCGCCAGCCCCGGGCAACGCCACGCCCTACACCTTGCAGCTGAACCAGCCAGGGTTGCTCGCCGAGTTGTGCAGCATCACGGTCGTCGCCGACTTCCGCAGCCGCGACATTGCCGCAGGCGGCCAGGGCGCACCGCTGGTACCCGCATTTCACAAACAGGTGTTTGGCCGGGCTGGCGAACCGGTTGCGGTGGTGAACATTGGAGGCATTGCGAACATCACCGCGTTGCCTGCAGATGGTCGGGTGCTGGGCCTTGACACCGGCCCAGGCAACGTGTTGATGGATATGTGGTGCCACCGGCACACCGGGCGAAACTACGACGCCAACGGCGAATGGGCAAGCAGCGGCAAGCTACACCCCGTGCTCCTGTCGAACCTGCAGAGTGAGCCCTATTTTCAAGCCCAGGGCATCAAGAGCACTGGCAGGGACCTGTTCAATGCCGACTGGCTTGACGCGCGCTTGCAGGGCTTTTCAGGCATCAGCCCGGCAGACGTACAGTCCACGCTCGCCGAGTTGACAGCACAAACCATTGTGCAAGCCATAGCCGATGCACCATGGAATGGCGTTAGCCCAAGGGAAGTCCTGATCTGCGGAGGGGGCGCACGCAACGGCCACCTGATGAGCAGAATCGCCGCCTTGATGCCCCACGCAAGCGTGTCGACGACCGACAGCCGAGGGTGGCCGGTTTCTCAGGTGGAAGCGGCTGCGTTTGCCTGGCTGGCCAAGCAGGCCATGGAGGGCAAGCCTGGCAACGAACCCCAGGTCACAGGCGCACGAGGCGCCCGCATACTGGGCGCCATCTACCCGGCCTGAAGAGAGCTTTCAGCTCAGACGCTGAAGCTGGAGCCACAACCGCAGGTGGTGGTGGCATTGGGGTTCTTGATGACGAACTGAGCGCCTTGCAGATCTTCCTTGTAGTCGATCTCTGCACCCACCAGGTACTGGTAGCTCATGGCGTCGATGAGCAGAGTGACGCCGTTTTTGCTCATCTGCGTGTCGTCGTCGTTCACGATCTCGTCGAAGGTGAAGCCGTACTGGAAGCC
>CAMLOF010000310.1 GCA_946481585.1 uncultured Macromonas sp.
GAGTTCCGCCGCGTGGCCACGGCATCGAGCATCGCAGGGAAGCCCCTGCTTTGCAGGGGCCGCCTCGCGTCAAGCGCCGGGGCCTGGGCTGGCCCGTCTTGGCTCGCCAACCAACTGCAAGCACCCCAACAACAATCGAAGTGGAATGGATAACTGACATGCCCAGAGTTCGCGAACCCCGCGCCCCCGGCTTCTGGCCGTTGGCCATCCTGTTCGGACTGTTCGTGCTGTTCCTGTACGGGCCCATGCTCACCATCTTCGTGCTCAGCTTCCAGGGCCCCGAAGGCGGGCTCACCTTTCCCATGCGCGGCACCTCGCTGCACTGGTACCGCCAACTCGCCGAAGGGCTGGGCGTGGTGGACATCGGCGCAGCGTTCAAACGCTCGCTGGCGCTGGGTGGCACGGTCATGGTGCTCACGGTGGTGCTGTCGCTGCTGGCGGCGCTTGCCTTTCGCAAGCAGCTGCGTGGCGGCAACGCGGTGTTCTACGTCACCGTGGCCAGCCTGATCATGCCGTCCATCGTGGTGTCGCTGGGCATCGGCCTGCAATTCCGTCTCATCGACACGGCCCTGCGCAGCGTGTTCGAGCATTGGGAGATGACCGAATACCTGGAATCCTTCAACACCAGCCTGGGCCTGTTCAGCTCCGCTTTGGGCGCACACCTCACCTGGACTCTGCCCTTCGGCCTGCTCATCATGTTCGCCGTGTTCAACCGCTTCAACCCGGCTTACGAGGAAGCGGCGCGCGACCTGGGCGCCACGCCATGGCAGACCTTCTGGCATGTGGTGATGCCGCTGATCGCGCCTTCGGCCATTGGTGTGGGCATGTTCGGCTTCACCCTGAGCTGGGACGAGATCGCGCGCACCTCGCAGGCCATCGGCGACGTCAACACCCTGCCGCTGGAGCTGCAGGGCCTGACCACCACGGTCACCACGCCCGCCATCTACGCGCTGGGCACGCTGACCACGGTGGTGTCCTTCGCCGTCATGGGATTGGCGATACTCGCCACATGGGCACTCAGAAAACGTCAAAGAAGCCAGGCTTGAGCATGGAGACAGAAACCCCCACCGCTGCCGCGACGGACGCGCAGATGTACGAACGCATCGTCTCGGCGGTGCTCGACCACCGCTTGCTGCCCGGCACCAAGCTGGTGGAAGACCGGCTGGCCGAGGCCTTTGGCGTGTCACGCACGCGCATCCGGCCCGTGCTGGTGCGGCTGGCCAACGAGAGCCTGGTCACCATGATCCCCAACCGTGGGGCCTTCATCGCGCAACCCACGCCGCAGGAGGCGCAGGAAGTGTTCGAGGCGCGCCGCCTGATCGAACCCACGCTGGTGGAGCGCTTCCTGGAGCGCGCCAGCGATGCCGACATTGCCAGCCTGCGCGAGCTGATCGACGCCGAGGAAGCCGCGCGCGCCCAGGGCGAGCAGCAGCGCGCCATCCGCCTGTCGGGCGAGTTCCACCTGCGCATTGCCGAGGTGTCGGGCCACGCCACGCTGGGGCGCATCCTGCGTGAACTTGTATCGCGCACCTCGCTCATCCTCATGACCTATGGCCCGGCGGGCAATGTGCAGCGCCAGCACGCTGCCACCTGCGGCTGCGACGAGCACCGCGCGCTCATCCAGGCCATGCGCCTGCGCGCCACGCCCGAGGCCACGCGGCTGATGCGCGAACACCTGTTGCGCATCGAAGCCGGGCTGGTGTTCCCCGACAGCGCACCCGGCACGGGTGATCTGGCTGACATCCTGCGTCTGTGAACACAGCATGACGCGACGCCTTCTCATCATCAACCCCAACACGTCGGCGGACATTACCGGCGCGGTGGCCGGCCTGGTGGCGCAGGCCAGCCCGCCAGACGTGGCCGTGCAGGCGGTGACCGCACGCTTCGGCGCCCCCTACATTGCCAGCGAGGCCAGTTACGCCGTGGCCGCGCACGCCACTTTGGATGCCTGGCGCCACGCCACACAGGGGCGGGCTGACGGGGCGGCTGGCGGGCCAGACGGTATCGTCATTGGTTGCTTTGGCGACCCGGGGCTGCACGCCCTGCGTGAACTGGCCGGTTGCCCGGTGACCAGCCTGGCCGAAGCGGCGGTGGCCGAGGCCGCGCGCCATGGCCGCTGCGCCATCGTCACCGGCGGGCATGCCTGGAAGCCCATGCTGCAGCGTCTGCTGCCCGCGCTGGCCTGGGGCGAACAGGTGCAGGACATTGAAACCGTGGAACTCAGCGGCGCGCAACTGCGTGCCAACCCTGTTGCCGCGCAGGATCTGCTGGTGGCGGCCTGCCAGCGGGTGTTGGCGCGCCGACCGGTGGAGGCCATCATCATCGGCGGAGCTGGGCTGGCGGGCATGGCGGCAGCCATGCAGGCGCGTGTGCCCGTGCCGCTGATCGACAGCGTGGCGGCTGCTGGCCGCTGGGTGTGGCAGGCCGAGCCGTCGGCAAGCCAGGGCAGCCCAGCCTGGCTGGATTGGGTGGCCGCAGCCTGATTTAACCGTTCTGGCTGTCGGCGTGCCGCTGCTGGTGCGCGTTGGCAAAGGCCACGTACCACCCCAGGCAGCCGGGGTTGGCCATGGCGTCGCGGTTCACCACCTTGTCCAACGGCTGGCCCAGCAGCAGTTTCTTGATCGGCAGCTCCTGCTTCTTGCCGCTCAGGGTGCGCGGTATTTCGGCCACCTGCACGATCTCGTCTGGCACGAAGCGCGGCGACAGCGCACTGCGGATGGCCCCGGCAATGCTCTCGCGCAAGGCATCGTCCAGCGTCACGCCCGGGCGCAGCACCACGAACAAGGGCATGTAGCTATCGCGGCCCAGGTATTCCAGGTCCACCACCATGGCGTCCAGCACCTCGGGCAGGGCCTCCACGGCGGCGTAGATTTCGCTGGTGCCCATGCGCAGGCCGTGGCGGTTGATGGTGGCGTCAGACCGGCCGTAGATGACGCAGCCGCCGTCCGCGCCCACCTTCAGCCAGTCGCCATGGCGCCAGACGCCGGGGTACATGTCGAAGTAGCTGGAAAGGTAGCGCTGTTTGCCTTCGTCGTTCCAGAAGTACAGCGGCATGGATGGTATGGGCTGCGTGCACACCAGTTCGCCCACCTCGCCGATGAGGGGTTTGCCATCTTCGCCCCAGGCTTCCACGGCGCAGCCCAGCTGGCGGCACTGCATCTGGCCCGGCACCTCGGGCAGTTCACGGTTTCCGCCGATGAACGCCCCGCAGAAGTCGGTGCCGCCCGAGATGTTGCACCACCACACAGTGCCCCCACGCTCCGCCGCTGCGCGGGTCGCTGCCCC
>CAMLOF010000311.1 GCA_946481585.1 uncultured Macromonas sp.
CGAACGGTTGCCCGTTGCCGGTTTTCAAGACCGGTGCAATCGACCACTCTGCCACGCTTCCTCAGGTCCGTTTGAGGCGCGAATTGTACCCTCTCGGAGAACCAGCCAGGGCAGTCGCTTCAGGCCGTGAGCATGCCGCGCTTCTCGATGAAGCGGATCACTTCGTCCAGCCCGGCCTGGGTCTTGAGGTTGGTCATGACCCAGGGGCGGCGCTCGGCGTCGGGGCGCATGCGTGCGGTGTCGGCCTTCATCACGTCCAGGTTGGCGCCCACCAGCGGGGCCAGGTCGGTCTTGTTGATGACGAACAGGTCGCTCTTGGTGATGCCGGGGCCGCCCTTGCGGGGGATTTTTTCGCCTGCAGCCACGTCGATGACGTAGATGGTGAGGTCCGACAGCTCGGGGCTGAAGGTGGCGGCCAGGTTGTCGCCGCCGCTTTCCACGAAGACGATGTCGGCGTTGGGGAAGGCGCCCAGCATGCGGTCGATGGCTTCAAGGTTGATGGAGCAGTCCTCGCGGATGGCGGTGTGCGGGCAGCCGCCGGTTTCCACGCCCATGATGCGCTCGGCGGGCAGCGCGCCGCTGATGGTGAGCAGGCGCTGGTCTTCCTTGGTGTAGATGTCGTTGGTGATGGCGATGAGGTCGTACTTGTCGCGCATGGCTTTGCACAGCATTTCGAGCAGGGTCGTCTTGCCGGAGCCGACGGGGCCGCCGATGCCCACGCGCAGCGGGGGCAGGGTTTTGGTGCGGCCGGGAATGTGGTGCATGGCGGGTGCGTTCATGAGCGGAACAGGCGTGAGTACTGGGTTTCGTGGCGGGCCGACAGGATGGCCAGCATGGGGCTGAAGGCCTGGCGGTCGGCGTCTGGGGTGTGGAGTGCCGTTTGCACGGCAGCGGGAATGTGGGCGCACAGCTGTGCCAGGATGCGCTGGCCCGCGCTCTGGCCCAGGGGCACGGCCTTGATGGCGGCTTGCACCATGTTCTCGGCCCAGCCGAAGGCGCAGGCGAACAGGCCATCGCGCACGGGGCTGTCTGGCGCGGTGTGGCACGCCAGCGCCAGGCCAAAGGCCACCGGGTAGGTGGGCGCGCGGAGGTCAGCGGGCAGGGCGGTCACGTCAAAGTCGGGCCGCTGCAGGGACTTGAGCCACTCCACCAGGGAGCGGCCCATCTGCTCGCTTTGCAGGCGCAGCTCGGCGGTTTCGCGGGTCTGGCGCACCCAGGCGTCCAGCGCGTGCAGGCGCGGCCAGTCTTGTTGCCGCCAGGCGGGCACGGCCTGGGCCAGCACGGCCAGGTCGGCACGGGCCAGGCTCAGTTGCAACTGGTCGGCCAGCCAGCGGGCTGCGCTGGCTTCGTCCGTCACGCGGCCCGCGTCAATGGCGGCTTCCAGCCCTTCGGAATACGAAAACCCGCCTATGGGCAGGGCGGGCGATGCCAGCCACAACAGGGGCAGCAGGCTGCTGGCCCCCGGCTCAATGGCCATCGTGGTCATGGTTGTGGCCGTGCGCGTGGTCATGGCCGCCGTGGCCATGGTGGTGCCCGCCACTGGCGTAGGCGCCGGACTCGGGCTCGAACGGCTCGCGCGCCTCGGTCACGATCAGGTGCATCTGGCGCAGCATGTCGGCCAGCACGTGGTCGGGTTCAATCTTGAGGTGGTCGGGCTGAAGTTCGATGGGCACGTGCCGGTTGCCCAGGTGGTAGGCGGCGCGGATGAGGTCAAACGGTGTGCCGTGTTCGCTGCAGTGGGTGATGCGCAGCACCGCTTGCGGCGCGGCCTGCACCTTGAGCAGCGAGCCGTCGTGGGTGACGAGCACGTCGCCGCCGCGCACCACGGTGCCGCGCGGCAGGAACACGCCCACGCGGCGGCCTTGGGAGTCTTCAGCGTCGAAGCGGCTTTTCTGGCGCAGGTCCCAGTCGAGCGTGAGCGTGGCGGCGCGTTCCAGCACCGGCCGTGCCAGGCCCTGGCCTTGGGGAATGCAGCGGGTGGCGTGGAGCATGTTCAGAATAAAAAATAGCGTTGCGCCATGGGCAGCACGCGCGCGGGCTCGCATACCAGCAATTGGCCGTCGGCGCGCACGGCGTAGGTCTGCGCGTCAATCTCCATCTTGGGCACGTAGCTGTTGTGCACCATGCTGGCCTTGGTGACGTTGCGGCAGTTTTGCACCGCCACCGTGGTCTTTTGCAGGCCGTAGCGTTGCGCCACCCCGGCGGCCTGCGCGGCTTGCGACACAAAGCTCAGGCTGCCCTTGGCCAGCGCACCGCCCAGGGCGCCAAACTGCGGGCGGTAGTGCACGGGCTGCGGCGTGGGAATCGATGCGTTCGGGTCGCCCATGGCGGCCAACGCAATGCTGCCGCCCTTGAGCACCAGCGCTGGTTTCACACCAAAGAAGGCGGGCTTCCAGATCACCAGATCGGCCCACTTGCCCACTTCCAGCGAGCCCACGATGTGCGAGATGCCGTGCGCAATGGCCGGGTTGATGGTGTACTTGGCCACGTAGCGCTTGACGCGGAAGTTGTCGCTGCGGCTGCTGTCTTCTGGCAGCGAGCCGCGCTGGGCCTTCATCTTGTCTGCCGTCTGCCAGGTGCGGATGATCACCTCGCCCACGCGGCCCATGGCCTGGCTGTCGCTGCTCATGATGCTGATGGCACCCAGGTCGTGCAGGATGTCTTCGGCGGCAATGGTTTCGCGGCGGATGCGGCTCTCGGCAAAGGCCAGGTCCTCGGGAATGCCTGCGTCCAGGTGGTGGCAGACCATCAGCATGTCCACGTGCTCGTCAAGCGTGTTGACGGTGTAGGGCATGGTGGGGTTGGTGGACGAAGGCAGGAAGTTCGCTTCGCCGACCACACGGATGATGTCGGGCGCGTGGCCGCCACCGGCGCCTTCGGTGTGGAAGGCACACAGCGTGCGGCCCTTGGTGGCGGCGATGGTGTCTTCCACGAAGCCCGATTCGTTCAGCGTGTCGGAGTGGATGGCGACCTGGGTGTCGGTCTCTTCCGCCACGTCCAGGCAGTTGCTGATGGCGCTGGGCGTGGTGCCCCAGTCTTCGTGCAGCTTCAGGCCGATCACGCCCGCGTCGATCTGCTCGCGCAGCGGCGCGGGCTGGCTGGCGTTCCCCTTGCCCAGGAAGCCGATGTTCATGGGCAGGCCATCTGCCGCCTGTAGCATGCGTTCGATGTGCCACGGGCCGGGCGTGCAGGTGGTGGCAAAAGTGCCGGTGGCCGGGCCGGTGCCGCCACCGAGCATGGTGGTCACGCCCGAGGCCAGGGCCTCGTCCACCTGCTGCGGGCAGA
>CAMLOF010000312.1 GCA_946481585.1 uncultured Macromonas sp.
GCCGACCTGGCTGCGCTGGAACAATGGCTGATGCTGCTCGAAGCACAGCGTTACGATCCACACAACCGCCTCTCATTGCAAACATTGCGCGCCGAGATGGCACGCCTCCCCTGGCCCAGGCCAGGCGCCCGCACTGGCTGAAGATTTCATGCGTTTCCATTCCGCTTTTCCCCCCGGCGCCTCACGATGGCTTGCTGGCTGCCTTGTCGCCCTGATTGCCATTGCACCGTGCTCAACCACGAATGCCGCCACACATGCAGCCACCCACGGCCACGCCACCAAAAAACCATCCAAAGCCAAGACGCGCCCGGCTGAGCGGGCTCAGCCGGTCTATGGCAGCAACGAAACCGCCATGCGCTTCGCCACCGCGCTGGACGAGCAGGAAGGCTGGAGCGACGGTTGGGCTCAGCGCTGGATAGCGCGTGCCCAGTACAACCCCAGCGTGGTGCGGCTGATGTTGCCTGCCCCAGCGGGCACGCCAAAAAACTGGGCCGCCTACCGCGACCGTTTCATTGAACCGCGCCGCCTGCAAGCCGGGCTGCGCTTTTGGCAAAGCCATGCCGACGCCCTGCAACGCGCCGAAGCCGAATACGGTGTTCCCGCCTGGCTCATCGTCGGCATCATCGGCGTGGAAACGCTGTACGGCCAGCACACGGGCAACTACCGGGCGTTGGACGCGCTGGCCACGCTGGCTTTTGACTTTCCGGCCGAACACCCGCGCGCACAGCAGCGTAGCACCTTCTTCCAGAGCGAACTGGCCGCCCTGCTGCGCCTGGCGCGGCAAGAAGGTGTGGCCCCAGACGAATGGCGCGGCAGCTACGCTGGTGCCATGGGTTTGCCCCAGTTCATGCCCAGCAACTGGAGCAAACTGGGGGTGGACTTCGACCGCGACGGCCACATCGACCTGCTGGGCAGCCCCGGCGACGCCATTGCCTCCGTGGCACGCTACCTGCAATCGCACGGTTGGCGGCCTGGCATGCCCACCCACTACGCCGTCAACGTGAGCAATGCCAGCTCTGGCATGGCCGAGCTGTTGGCGCCAGACATCCTCCCCACCTTCAGTGCAGAACGCATGCAGGCCCTGGGTGCCGAACTGGCAGCCACGGCCCGCGCGCACACCGGCCCCCTGGCGCTCGTGGAACTGCAAAACGGCACTCAACCCCCGAGCTACGTGGCGGGCACGGAAAACTTTTACGTCGTCACCCGCTACAACTGGAGCAGCTACTACGCCTTGGCCGTCATCGAACTGGGCCAGGCCGTGCAGGCCCTGCTGCCCCGCTGAGCAGCAGCTTCCTCTCAGACCCTGTGCGCCACCACTCGCTGGCGCTGTTCGCCCAACACGGGGCTGCCCAGGGTGATCACGTCGCCGTCCTTCAGGTACAGCGGCGGCTTGTGGCCCATGCCCACCCCAGGCGGCGTGCCCGTGGGAATCACGTCACCCGGCATCAGGCGCATGAAGCGGCTCACGTAACTCACCACGGTCGCCACGTCAAAAATCATCGTGCGGGTGTTGCCCGTCTGGCGGCGCACACCGTTCACGTCCAGCCACAGGTCGATGTTCTGCGGGTCGGCCACCTCGTCGGTGGTCACCAGCCACGGGCCGATGGGGCAGTGAGTTGGGTAGCTTTTGCCCTTGATCCACTGGCCCTCGTACTCCATCTGGTACGCACGCTCGGACACGTCGTTCACCAGGCAGAATCCGGCCACATGCTTGAGCGCGTCAGCCTTGCTCACATGCCATGTGGGCTGGCCAATGACGATGCCCAGTTCCACCTCCCAGTCCAGCTTCTCGGAGCCAGGCGGCAACAGCACATCATCGTTCGGGCCGCTGATGGAGCCGTTGTGCTTGCTAAAAACGATAGGCTGACTCGGTGGTTTCAGACCGGCCTCGGCAGCATGGTCGGCATAATTGAGTCCTATCGCCACCACGTTGCCCACCCCGCCCACGCAAGCGCCCAAGCGGGCATCGGCAGGCACCAGCGGCAGCGCGGAAGCGTCCAGCGCCGCCAGGCGCGCCAGGGTCTGCGGGTCCAGCGTCTGGGGGCAGATGTCCGCCACCACGCCCGACAAGTCGCGCCGCTGGCCCTGTGCGTCGATCAGGCCGGGTTTTTCCGCCCCCATGGGGCCGTGGCGAAAGAGTTTCATGTACCGGGTCTCCTCTGTGATTCACTTGAAAAACAAAGATTTTCACATGGGGTCTTGAAACCCGGACAGACGGCCTCATATGGCCCCAAGTTTCCATCGTTCAACCCTTTGCGGCCCCTGGGGCCGTGAACCGCAACGCCGACATGCAAGACCAGAACCCCACCTACGCCAACCCGCAGCAATCCCCCTCCTCCGTTGAAGCCGAGGCCGCCGCCGCTGCCGAGCAGGCCGATCAGGCTGCTGCCCAGGTCAACGAACTGGAAGCCTTGAAAGCGCAAAACGCTGATCTGGCCGAGCAATTCCTGCGCGCCAAAGCCGAGGTGGAAAACATCCGCCGCCGCACTGAGGAGGAGGTTTCCAAAGTGCGCAAGTTTGCGGTCGAAGGTTTCGCCGAGAGCCTGCTGCCCGTGCTGGACAGCCTGGAGGCAGGCCTGGCAGTGCAGGAAGCCTCCGTGCAACAGATCCGGGAAGGTGCAGAAGCCACGCTCAAACAGCTGCAGAGCGCACTCAGCCGCAACAAGGTTGTCGCCATTGCCCCCGCTGCTGGCGAAAAGTTCGATCCCCACCAGCATCAGGCCATCAGCATGGTCCCCGCCGACCAGGAAGCCAACACCGTGGTCGCCGTTCTGCAAAAGGGTTACGCCATCGCCGAGCGCGTGCTGCGCCCAGCCCTGGTCACCGTTGCCGCGCCCAAGTAAGGGCCGCAAGGGCTTGAAAAGTCGGCAGACAACCACACATCAGCAACAGTTCAACTTTTTCCAGATTTTCAAGAATCGTCAGGAGTAACACATGGGCAAGATCATCGGCATCGACCTGGGCACCACCAACTCGTGCGTGGCCGTCATGGAAGGCAACACCACGCGCGTGATTGAAAACAGCGAAGGCGCGCGCACCACCCCTTCCATCATTGCTTACCAGGAAGACGGCGAGATTCTGGTTGGCGCCTCGGCCAAGCGCCAGGCAGTGACCAACCCCAGGAACACCGTTTACGCCGCCAAGCGCCTGATCGGCCGCAAGTTCACCGAGAAGGAAGTGCAGAAGGACATCGACCTGATGCCCTACTCCATCGTGGCCGCCGACAACGGCGACGCCTGGATCGAAGTGCGCGGCAGCAAGCTGGCGCCCCCGCAGGTCAGCGC
>CAMLOF010000313.1 GCA_946481585.1 uncultured Macromonas sp.
CTCAAGATGTTCCCCGCCGAAGCGCTGGGCCCGATAGGCCTCAAGGCCTGGCGCGCGGTGCTCACGCCGCCCATCGCCATCGTGCCCGTGGGCGGCGTGGTGCCCGAATCCATTGCCACCTACGTTGCCGCCGGGGCCTCGGGTTTTGGCCTGGGCTCGGCGCTGTACCGCCCGGGCGACACGCCAGAAAAGGTGGCACGGCAGGCCCAGGCCTTCGTTGAGGCCTGGCGCGCAGCCAACACCCACGCCAAGGCTTGACCCACGCCCCCATTCCATCGCATCCCGAACCGACCACAAGCCCTCCCCAACACCATGAAGATCACCCGACTGACCACATACCTGGTGCCCCCGCGCTGGTGCTTCCTCAAGATCGAGACCGACGAAGGCATCACCGGCTGGGGCGAGCCCGTGCTGGAAGGCCGCGCCCATGCCGTGGCGGCGATGGTCGAAGAACTTTCCGACTACCTCGTGGGCAAGGACCCGCGCCACATCGAAGACCACTGGACCGTGCTCTACCGCGGCGGCTTTTACCGGGGCGGCGGCGTGCACATGAGCGCGCTGGCGGGCATAGACCAGGCGCTGTGGGACATCAAGGGCAAGGCGCTGGGGGTGTCCGTGTCCGAGCTGCTGGGTGGGCAGGTGCGTGACCGTATCCGCGTGTACAGCTGGATCGGTGGCGACCGCCCGAGCGAAACCGCCGATGCCGCGCGCAAGGCCGTGGCCCGGGGCTTCACTGCGGTGAAGATGAACGGCACCGAGGAACTGCAGTACATCGACACCTACGACAAGGTGGAGCGCTGCATCCAGAACGTGGTGGCCGTGCGCGAGGCCGTGGGTCCCAACGTGGGCATCGGGGTGGACTTCCACGGCCGCGTGCACAAGCCCATGGCCAAGGTGCTGTTCAAGGAACTGGAGCCCTACAAGCTCATGTTCATCGAAGAGCCCGTGCTCAGCGAACACCACGAGGCGCTCAAGGAACTGGCCCACCTGTCCAGCACCCCCATTGCCCTGGGCGAGCGGCTCTACACCCGGTGGGACTTCAAGCGCATCCTGGCCGAAGGCTACGTGGACATCATCCAGCCCGACCCGTCGCACGCGGGCGGCATCACCGAAACGCGCAAGATCGCCGCCATGGCCGAGGCCTACGACGTGGCCCTGGCGCTGCACTGCCCGCTGGGCCCCATCGCGCTGGCGGCCAACCTGCAGATCGACGCGGGCTGCTACAACGCCTTCATCCAGGAGCAGAGCCTGGGCATCCACTACAACCAGGCCAACGACCTGCTGGACTACGTGGCCAACCCCGAGGTGTTCGCCTACCAGGACGGCATGGTCACCATCCCCACCGGGCCGGGCCTGGGCATCGAGGTGAACGAGGCCTACGTGCAGGAACGCGCCGCCGAAGGCCACCGCTGGCGCAACCCGGTGTGGCGGCACAAGGACGGCAGCTTCGCGGAGTGGTGAGCGGCGCTAACCCATAGAAAAAGCCACCCGAAGGTGGCTTCATCCTGGTGCCAGGGCTGGGGTCAGTTCACCACCTGGGCCAGCTCGCCCTTGGCGTACCGGGCGGCCACTTCGCTCAAGGAATAGCCCTTGACCTTGGCGGCCTGGCCTTCGCAGCCGAACTCCAGGTAGCGCTGCTTGCACACTGCCTGGGCGGCGGCGCGTGCGGGCTTGAGCCATTCACGGGCGTCGAACTTGTCGGGGTTCTCGGCCAGGAACTTGCGCACCGCGCCGGTCATGGCCAGGCGGATGTCGGTGTCGATGTTGACCTTGCGCACACCGTGCTTGATGGCTTCCTGGATTTCGGCCACCGGCACGCCGTAGGTTTCCTTCATCTTGCCGCCGTACTGGTTGATCAGGGCCAGCAGGTCCTGCGGCACGCTGCTGGAGCCGTGCATCACCAGATGGGTGTTGGGAATGCGCGCGTGGATTTCCTTCACGCGGCTGATGGCCAGCACGTCGCCAGTGGGCGGGCGGGTGAACTTGTAGGCGCCGTGGCTGGTGCCAATGGCAATGGCCAGCGCGTCCAGGCCGGTGGCCTTGACGAACTGTGCGGCCTCTTCGGGGTCGGTCAGCATCTGGCTGTGGTCCAGCGTGCCTTCGGCGCCAATGCCGTCTTCCTCGCCAGCCTGGCCGGTTTCCAGGCTGCCCAGGCAGCCCAGCTCGCCTTCCACCGACACGCCCACGCGGTGCGCCATTTCCACCACGCGGCGGGTCACGTCCACGTTGTAGTCAAAGCTGGCGGGGGTCTTGCCGTCTTCCTTCAGCGAGCCGTCCATCATCACCGAGCTGAAGCCCAGGTCGATGGCGCCCTGGCAGATGGCGGGGCTCTGGCCGTGATCCTGGTGCATCACCACGGGGATGTGGGGGTAGGCTTCGCAAGCGGCCTGCACCAGGTGCTTGATGAAGCTTTCGCCTGCGTACTTGCGCGCACCGGCGCTGGCTTGCAGGATGACCGGGGCGCCCACCTCGTCGGCGGCGGCCATCACGGCCTGCACCTGTTCCAGGTTGTTGACGTTGAAGGCGGGAATGCCGTAGCCGTGCTCGGCGGCGTGGTCGAGCAGTTCGCGCATGGAAACGAGCGCCATGGGGTTCTCCAGGTGGGGGCGAAGGGGTGAAACTCCCCGCATTTTACCGGGGGGTTACCACCAGGTTACCGGCGCGGTTTACCCGGCGGTGGCCTGGCGCACCGCCTTCTCCCACCGGGCCATGCGTTCCAGCGCCTGCTCGCGCGGCAGCGTGGGGTGGAAGGTGCGCTCGGCACGCCAGCGCTGTCGCAGGTCGTCCAGCCCGCCGAACACGCCAGTGTGCAGGCCCGCCAGGTAGGCCGCGCCCAGGGCGGTGGTCTCGGTCACCGCTGGGCGCACCACGGGAATGCCCAGCAGGTCGGCCTGTATCTGCATCAGCA
The DNA here is from genome assembly GCA_946481585.1 of uncultured Macromonas sp. The sequence goes on from CAMLOF010000313.1 coordinate 2,909, forward strand.
GGTCGTTCACGCAGGCGCCGCCGTCCACACGCAGTTCGCTCACCGGCACCCCGCCTGCGGCCACGGCGTCGCGGTCCATGGCCTGCAGCAGCGCCGCGCTCTGGAAGGCAATGCTCTCCAGCGCGGCGCGGGCAATGTGCGCCACCGTGGAGCCACGCGAGAGGCCGACGATGGTGCCGCGCGCGTCGGGCGCCCAGTAGGGCGCGCCCAGGCCGGTGAAGGCGGGTACGAACATCACGCCACCCGCGTCGGGCACGCTTTCGGCCAGGGGTTGCACCTCGGCGCTGGAGGCGATGGCGCGCAGGCCGTCGCGCAGCCACTG
>CAMLOF010000314.1 GCA_946481585.1 uncultured Macromonas sp.
GACCGAGCTGTGCAAGGCGCTGGCGGGTTTCCTGTTCGACAGCGAGGAGCACCTGATCCGCATCGACATGAGCGAGTTCATGGAAAAGCACTCGGTGAGCCGCCTGATCGGCGCGCCCCCAGGCTACGTGGGCTACGACGAAGGCGGCTATCTGACCGAGGCCGTGCGCCGCAAGCCCTACAGCGTGATCCTGCTGGACGAGGTGGAAAAGGCCCACCCCGACGTCTTCAACGTGCTGCTGCAGGTGCTGGATGACGGTCGCCTGACCGACGGACAGGGCCGTACGGTGGACTTCAAGAACGCCGTGATCGTGATGACGAGCAACATCGGCTCGCACCTGATCCAGGCCATGGTTGGGCAGGACGCCGAGGACATCAAGGACGCGGTGTGGGGCGAGCTGAAGCAACACTTCCGGCCTGAGTTCCTCAACCGCATTGACGAGACGGTGGTGTTCCACGGCCTGAACGCCGAGCACATTGCCAACATTGCCAAGATCCAGCTGAAGGTGCTGATGGAGCGCCTGGCCAAGATGGACCTGACGCTCAACGTGAGTGAAGCAGCCTTGTCGGAGTTGGCCAAGGTGGGGTTCGACCCGGTGTTCGGGGCGCGCCCGCTCAAGCGGGCCATCCAGCAGCGGATAGAGAACCCGCTTTCTCGCCTGATTCTGGAGGGACGCTTCCCGCCGAAGAGCGAGATTCCTGTGGACGTGGACCCGATCCAGTCGCCAGGGCAGTTTCAGTTCGGCCGCGTGGTGCACTGAAAGTGAAAAAGCCCGCGTCAAGCGGGCTTTTTCTTGGGCGCGGGGCAGGGCTTATTGCACCTTGGCCTTGCTGCGCAGCTGTTCCTGGAAGTCGTTCAGCTTCTGTTGTTGCAGTTGCTGGCTGATCTGGGGCTTGAGTTCGTCGATGGACGGCAATTGAGCCTGGCGCACATCGTCAACGCGGATGATGTGCCAGCCGAACTGGCTCTTCACCGGTGCTTCGGCCATCTGGCCCTTGCCCAGCTTGACCATGGCTTCGGAGAATTCGGGCACGAAGCTGGAAGCGCTGGCCCAGTCCAGGTCGCCGCCGTTGGCTCCGGATCCAGGGTCCTTGGAGTCCTTCTTGGCGATGTCCTCGAACTTGGCGCCCTTCTTGATGTTGGCGATGATGGCCTTGGCCTGGTCTTCGGTTTCAACCAGGATGTGGCGGGCACGGTATTCCTGGCCACCGTTGGCGGCGGCGAACTTGTCGTATTCGGCCTTGACCTCGGCATCCGTCACAGGGTTCTTGCGCTGGAAGTCGGCGAAGAGTTCGCGGATCAGGATGGTCTGCAGGGCCAGTTCGGCCTGGGCCTTGTATTCCTTGGAGGCCTTGAGACCGCGCTTTTCGGCTTCCTGCACGAAGATCTCACGGGCGATCAGCTCTTCCTTGATTTGCGCCTTGAGGGTGTCGTCCACAGGGCGGCCGGAGCGTTCGACCTGCTGTGCAAGCGCTGCCATGCGCGACGCTGGCACGGGCTTGCCGTTGACGACTGCGATGTTTTGAGCCATGGCGGGCATGGCCAGGGTGGTGGCCAGGGCCACGGCGGTCAGAACGAGTTTCATGGGGGATTGACTTCAGGGGGAAGGAAAAAGCGTCAACGCTCGATTTCAATGGCCAGGGCATGCAGCCCTGCGTCGATATACGGCTGCATTGCATCATACACAAGGCGGTGGGCTGCCACGCGGCTGAGCCCGGTAAAGCTGGGGCTGCCGATGCGCACCCGGAAGTGGGTGCCCCGGCCCAGCTCGTTGGCTCCGGCGTGCCCGGCGTGGGCAGCGCTTTCGTCCAGCACATGGAGGGTGGTGGGCTGCAGCTGTTCGCGCAGCGTGGCTTCTATGGCCGCAGCCGTGGGCAAGGTGTCTGGGTTCATGAGGATTGGCTGCTGTCTTCGTCTTTCAGGTGGCGGGCAACGTAGAAACCCTGGCCCACGATGAAGACGACCGGGAACACATAGCCCCAGAGTTTGAAGTTGACCCAGTCTTCGGTGGAGTAGAAGGCTGCCACGTAGGCGTTGATGGCAGCCATGAACACGAAGTAGGCGGCCCAGGCCACGGTAAGGCGGGCCCAGACGGCGTCTGGCAAGCGCAACTGGCTGCCCAGCAGCATCTGGAGGAAGTTCTTTTTCCATATCCACAAGGCTGCTGCCAGCACGATGGCCATGCTGGCGTAAAGCACAGTGGGTTTCCACTTGATGAAGCGTTCGTCGTGCAGCAACAGCGTGAGCATGCCGAACACCAGCACCAGTACCAGCGTGACTTTCTGCAGGGTTTGCAGGCGGCGGTCGATGGCGTAGATGATGCCCGTTTGCACCAGGGTGGCGGCCATCAGCACCGCAGTGGCGGCGTAGATGTCGTGCAGCTTGTAGGCGGCAACGAACAGGCCGATGGGGAAGAAATCGATCAGGAAGCGCATGGGCAGGATTATCGGGGGTGCAGGTCCAGGGCAGCGGAGTTCATGCAGTAGCGCAGGCCGGTGGGGGCGGGGCCGTCTTCAAACACGTGTCCCAGGTGGGCGCCGCACTGGCTGCAGACGGTTTCCACGCGCACCATGCCGTGGCTGTGGTCGATGATTTCGGTGATGGCTCCGGGAATGGCCTGTGAGAAGCTGGGCCAGCCGCAGCCAGCGTCGAATTTGGTGTCGCTGTTGAACAGATGGTTCCCGCAGCAGACGCAGTGGTAGCTGCCGTCTGCCCAGATGCGTTCGTACTTGCCGGTGAAAGGCCTTTCCGTGCGGGCGTGGCGTGTGACTTCATAGGCCAGGGGCTCGGCGTTCTTTTCAGTCAGCAGGGTGCGCCACTCGGCGTCTGTTTTTTCGATGGGGAAGGTCATGGTCATCCCTCCTGCCGAGCCGTCTCAAGGGAGGGATGCGCCCCCTTGGGGGGCAGCGAGCCGATGCGAGCGTGGGGGTTCATGGTTTAACTCCTTGCAAGAAACGTCACGAAGAGCAACTGATCTGGATCTGAGTGGCCCAGTCGGGCGGGAAGGCCGCCAGGTCTTCCTGGCCGGGCAGGGCGGCGTAGGGCTGTTCCAGTGCCGACTGCAGCCGTTCGAGCGCGGAGAAATCGCCCTGGCGGGCATGGTGGATGGCGATTTCCCCCAGATGGTTGCGCAGCACCACTTGCGGGTTGGTGCGCAGCATGGCG
>CAMLOF010000315.1 GCA_946481585.1 uncultured Macromonas sp.
TGCCGGTCCACTCGCCCGAGATCATCTTGGGGATGTAGGCGCCCTGCTGCTCGGGGGTGCCTGCGGTCAGCAGCGCTTCGATAGCGCCATCCGTCAGCAAGGGGCACAGCGCGAAGCTCAGGTTGGCGGAATTGAGGATTTCTATCGCCGCAGAGCCAATCGATTTGGGTAGCCCTTGCCCACCGAACTCCACGGGGTGTTGCAAACCCTGCCAGCCACCCTCGCCGAAATGGCGGAAAGCATCGGCAAACCCTGGCGTGGTCGTGACCACACCATCTTTGAACGAAGACGGCTGTTGATCACCCGTGAAGTTCAAGGGTGCCAGAACGCCTTCGTTCAGTTTGGCGCATTCTTCCAGCACGGCCTGTGCGGTTTCCAAGCCAGCGTCCTCGAACGCAGGGATTTGGGCTGCCAGGTCGTCCAAGGAAACCAGATGCTGCAGGTTGAAGGTGAGGTCTTTGAGAGGTGCGGTGTAGCTCATAGTGAAATTTCGGATAAGTCAGTTATTGCGGCTGGGCAGCAGGAAGTGCGAGAGCGCGGGAATGAGCAGGACGGCACCCACCATGTTCCAGATGAACATGAACGCCAAAAGGATGCCCATGTCAGCCTGGAACTTGATGGGTGACAAGGCCCAGGTCACCACCCCTGCCGCGAGCGTGACCCCAACCAGCGCCACCACCTTGCCGGTGAAGAGCAAGGCGCCCCGGTAGGCCTCAGCCAATGTGTGACCCGCCCGTTGTGCCGCTAGCTGGACACTCAGCAGGTACAGTGCGTAGTCCACGCCAATACCCACCCCCAGTGCAATGACCGGCAGCGTTGCCACCTTCACGCCTATGCCCAACCAGACCATGAGCGCTTCGCACAGCACCGAGGTAAGGACCAACGGCACGATGGCAACCACCACGGCACGCCAGCTGCGGAAGGTGATGTAACAAAGCACCGCCACCGCCACATAGACCAGAACCAGCATCTCCACCCAGGCCTTGCGCACGACGATGTTGGTGGCGGCCTCGATACCTGCACTGCCAGCGGCAAGCAGGAACTGGTGATCCACCGTCGAATGCTCCTGAGCAAAACTGGCGCTTGCCTGTACCACACGGTCGAGCGTCTCGGCCTTGTGGTCGGACAGGTAAGCGATCACGGGCATGACGGAGCAGTCGGTATTGAACAGCTCTGGGTTGTTGACGCTGGCCTGCTGTGCGGCATAGTTGAGAACGTCCTGATTGCGCGCGATGGTGAGCCACTTGGGCGACCCCTCGTTGCTGCCTGCGGTGATCTGCCGCACGGCATTGGTCAGTGCCACCGTGGTTTGCACGCCGGGCACTTGCTGCAGACTCCAGGCCAGGCGGTCGGCTTCGACCAGCGTGGGGTACCTCAGGCACCCCTCAGGAGCGGTTTTGACGATGACTGCGAAGGTGTCGCTGGACAGGGAATAGTTGCCGGTGATATAGGCGTTGTCCTGGTTGTAGCGTGCGTCTGTGCGCAGCTCCGGGGCGCCCTTGTCCAGATCGCCGATCTTCAGGTGAGTGCTGACCACAAAGCCTGCTCCCCCTAAAAGCGCAGCCACGCAGACCGTAGCCGCCGCTGAGCGGCGACGCGTGAAGCCCTCCAGCAAGGCGAGCCAGCGGCCCGGCTGTGCTGAGCTGCCACCCTCGGCAACCAGGCTGCGCCGGGCGGCCTGGGCACTCACACCGACGTAAGAGAGCAACACCGGCAGAAGAATGAGGTTGCTCAGGATAAGCACCGCCACACCAATGCTGGCGGTGAGTGCGAGGTCCTGGATGACAGCGATGTCGATGACCATGAGAACGGCGAATCCGACGGCATCTGCGAGCAGAGCGGTCAAACCCGCCAGGAACAAGCGACGGAACGTGTAGCGCGCGGCCACCAACCTGTGCGTGCCACGGCCGATGTCCTGCATGATCCCGTTCATTTTCTGTGCGCCGTGGGACACGCCAATGGCAAAAACCAGGAAGGGCACAAGAATGGAAAAAGGGTCCAGCTCAAAACCGAACATGGCCACCAGGCCAAGTTGCCACACCACCGCCACCAGTGAACAGGCGATGACCAAGACAGTACTGCGGGCGCAGCGCGTGTAGCCGTAGATGATGACGGCGGCAATGGCTGCAGCAACACCGAAATACAAGGCCATTTGATATAGACCGTCGATGAGGTCACCCACCAGCTTGGCGAAGCCGATGACGTGAATCTTCACCGCAGGCCCTGCCGCCGAACCTGCTGCAGGTTGCTCGTAACGTTGACGCAAGTCTTCCAGCGTGCGTGACAAGGCGTGGTAGTCCAGCCTTGCGCCTGTCGTCGGGTCTTGGTCCAGCAAGGGCACCACGATCATGCTGGAACGGAAATCGTTACCCACGAGGCTGCCCACAATGCCAGACCGTGCGATGTTGGCACGCAGCTGTTCGTTGGCAGCTGGTGAACCATCGTAGTTGTCGGGCATGACGGGACCGCCCTGGAAGCCCTCTTCCGTCACTTCGGTCCAGCGCACGGCGGGTGACCACAAGGACTTCACCCATGCCCGGTCCACACCCGGGGTCAGGAACAATTCGTCGTTGATCTTGCGCAGCACCGCCAGGTATTCAGGGTCGAACACGTCCCCCGACGGGTTGACGACAGCTATGCGCAACGCATTGCCCAGCCCGCGCAGATCGTCCTTGTGGGTCAGGTAGTTCTGAATGTATGGGTGGTTGCGCGGAATCATCTTCTCGAAGCTGGCGTTGAGCGTCAGCTTCGATGCGGCGAACCAGGCCAGCACCACCGTCAGCAAGCCGCACAGCAGCAGCACAGCTGCGCGATGGTTGAACACAAGCCGCTCCAATCGCGAGCCGCTGTTGTGATCGAACTGGCTGGGGTCATCCAGGGTGGGAAGGTCCCCCTGGGTGTCATGGGAATGCATGAGTGTTCTCCAGAGGTGCGTTAGCGCACCTCGACGGTCCGAAGACCACGCGGGCCTGCCAGTACCAATTGACCTGGGGCAGACACGATCACTGCGGCTGCCGGGCTGGGACGGTCTTGTTGCAAAGGTTTGAATGCCTGAACTCCGTCACCAACGAGGATGTGACCCGCCTGACTGACAACCACCAGTTGGCCGCCGTCCAGGCTGGCGCTCCCCGTCAGGCCCACCTTGAGACCGCTTTCCATGGG
>CAMLOF010000316.1 GCA_946481585.1 uncultured Macromonas sp.
GCAGCAACACATCCAGGGCATCTGCGGCTTCGCTGTCGCTCGCTTCCAGCAGGGCATGCAGACGAGCTAGCGCCTGGGTGATGTCACCCATTCGTGCCTGGGTTGATTCCTTGGTGCCTGCATTACGGTCCAATTCATCCAGGCCAGCGATGACGGGGTTCAGCGCTTGCTGCACACGCGCCAATTCTGCCGATGCTGTTGCCGCTGCGCCGTTGATGCAGATAGCTTCGAGTGCTGCAGCCGCATGCTGAACGTCCAGTGCCCCGATGTTTCCTGCAGTACCTTTGAGCGTGTGGGCCAGGCGCGCTGGTGCCGTAGCGTCGTCACCTTGGCGCGCGGCTTCGAATCGCTGCACGAAGTCACGTTGGCCGTCACGGAACTTGACAAGCAGGCGGCGATACAACGGTGCGTTGTCCATCGTGGTTGCGAGGCCGCGGGTCTTGTCTATGCCTGGCAGGTCCGGCAACTCGGCCGTGTCTGGTCCAAACGAGTTCGCTGTATCGACCTTGATGTCCTGCCTGACAGATGCGCCGGGGCGTATCCACTTGGCCATGGTGGCGAACATACCGCCAACGTCAAGTGGTTTCGCGATGTGGTCCAGCATTCCTGCTTCCAGCACTTTTTCGCGGTCACCCGTCATCGCGTTGGCGGTCATAGCGACTACCGGGATATGTGACAGCGATGCATCGGCACGGATACGCCGCGCAGCGGTGTAGCCGTCCATCACCGGCATCTGGCAGTCCATCAGGATACCGTCGAACCGTTTGTCAGCGGCCAGGATGTCCAAGGCCTCCTGGCCATGGTTGGCAACGACCACCTCTATTCCCGCCTGGCCCAACAACTCCAGCGCCAGTTCTTGGTTCATGTCGTTGTCTTCCACGAGCAGCACGCGGCTGTCGCGCAGTGCTTCCATGTGTTCGCGCTGGGCCCCGGCCTTCTGGTGGCTGCGGCTTTCCACGGCCACGCCGCGCTCCAGCGCTTCAACAACCGCTTCCAGCAGCGCGGTTGCAGTAACGGGCTTTGTCAGCACCGCCCTGGGGCGAACGCCGCCAGCCCCAGCGTTTTGCAAGGCCTCCTCGCGTCCATGCGAGGTGACCATGACAACGGCAGGCAGCGGCGACAGCCCGATGCTGGGTAACTGCTCCAGCGTCTGCAGTCCATCCAGCACCGGCATGCGCCAATCCAGCAGCACCAGATCGAACGGACGCCCCTCAGCCTGCTCCTGTCGCAGCAAGTCCAGCGCCTGCTGGCCGTTGTGTGCTGACTCGGTCTGCATGCCAAACCCGTGCACCAGACCGCTGAGGATTTCCCGTGCACTGGCGTTGTCGTCCACGATCAAGGTACGGACCCCCTCGAATGTTTGGGTGCCATAGTGGCGGCGGGGCTCAGGCACGGCCTGCAGACCGAACACCACATGGAAATGAAAAGTCGATCCCTTGCCCACTTCGCTTTCCACCCAGATGCGGCCGTTCATCATCTCCACCAGCTTTTTGGAAATGGCCAGTCCCAGGCCTGTACCGCCGTATTTGCGGGTGGTTGAACTGTCCGCCTGGCTGAACGACTGGAACATGCGGCTGCACTGCTCAGGCGTCATGCCAATGCCGGTATCTCGCACCCAGCCATGCAGCTCCACTGATGCCCCGTCTTGGCGCACAACGTCAATGCCCACCACCACTTCGCCCTGTTCGGTGAACTTTACGGCGTTGTTGCCAAGGTTGATGAGCACCTGCCCCAGGCGCAGTGGATCACCCACCAGAGCTGTGGGCACGTCAGGCCCCATCTGTATCAGCAACTCCAGCCCTTTGTCCTCGGCTTTCAGTCCTACGAGGCTGGCTAGGTTGTCCATCACGTCTTCAAGCCGAAAGGCGGTAGCCTCCATGCTCATCTTGCCTGCTTCGATTTTGGAGAAGTCCAGGATGTCGTTGATGATGCCCAGGAGGTTCTCGGCTGAGCGATGCACTTTTTCGATGTAGTTGCGCTGACGCTTGTCCAGTTGTGTCTGAAGCGCCAGATGTGACATGCCGATGATGGCGTTCATGGGCGTGCGGATTTCATGGCTCATGTTGGCCAGGAAATCGCTCTTGGCCTGGGTGGCTTCCTCGGCTGCATCCTTAGCTCGGCGCATTTCGTCCTGCAGACGCTGGCGTTCTGTGATGTCCTGTGCAATCACGCCAATGGCGTAAATCGTGCCCGACGGGTCGCGCAATGGGAACTTGAACACCTGGCGCACCTCGTGCCTGCTGGGGCCGTCGATGACGTGCTCAAACTCTAGCAATCGGCCTTGCTTGAGCACCTCTGCGTCAGTTTCCTGACCCCAGCGGTCTTCCTCCTCGCCAATGAATTCAGCGATGCGGCGGCCCAGCAGCGTCTGGGCATCGACATGAAGGACACGCTCCAGGTAGGCGCCGAAATGGGCGTTGATCAGCAGGAACCGTCCTTGCGGGTCTTTGAGGTAAATGTCGGTAGGTGAATTGTCCAGAACAGCCTGGATAAGGGCTTTGGACTTCTGCACTTCGTCCAGCGCCGCACGTACACGTTCGTCGGCCAGTTTACGGTCGGTAATGTCCTGGTGGATGCCCACCACCCGCCGTGCGTGGCCTTGGGAGTCGTGTTCAGTGGGACGACCGATGGCCAGTATCCAACGCCAGTCACCGCCCTTGTGGCGCATGCGGAACTCGGCCCGGTATTCGGGGGACTCTCCGCGTACGCATTGCGAGAAGCGTTCAGCAGCATCTGTGAGGTCGTCGGGGTGAACAAGGGTTTTCCATAGAGCGAGTGTCTGGTCGGCACGTTCAATCAACTCTGCGCGGGTGTAACCCAGCATTCTGGCCCAACCATCGTCGAATTCATTTCTCCCTGTCTCGGCGCTCCAGTCCCACATCCCCAGGTTGCCTCCGCGCAACGCAAGGTTTAGGCGTTGTTCGCTTTCGGCCATGGCCCGTTCCGAGGCCAGCCGCTCAGTCATGTCGGTTGCTATGACGCAGATGGCATAGATATGACCATCGGGTTCCCTCAGCGGTATCTTCACCGTTGCGTAGGTGTGTTCGCGTCCGCCCAGAATGGCCGTTTCCTCGCTGTGATGCACCTTGCCATCGGACAGCGCAGCCATATCCGTGGCTGTGTAGG
>CAMLOF010000317.1 GCA_946481585.1 uncultured Macromonas sp.
ATGGCCTTCCAGAAAGGGCTGGGCTGCGTGCACTCGCTCAGCCACAGCCTGGGCGGCGTGAACCCGCGCCTGCACCACGGCACGCTCAATGCCATGTTCCTGCCCGCTGTGGTGGCCTTCAACGCCGAGGCGGAAACGGTGCGCCGCGACCGTCGGCTGGAGCGCATGGCGCATGCCATGGGCTTGCGAAGCGCGTCCGACATCGGCCCTGCGATTCGCGACATGAACGCCAGACTGGGCCTGCCGTCTGGTCTGGCCGAGATGGGCGTGACGCGTGCCCAATTCGATCAAGTCATCACGGGCGCCTTGGCAGACCATTGCCACAAAACGAACCCTCGATTGGCCACCACAGACGACTACATCGTGATGCTTGACGCTTCAATGTGAACCTTGCGCGAACACTGCAACACTTACTCGTGGCGTAGATCACACAGCGTCTGGACATTTCGGCATGTTGCTTTATCATCTTTAGAATTCTGAAGCAGCGGCAAGGCGTTCAAATGCCTTGCCAGAGCGGCTCACAGCACACGTCAATGCCCTTACAGGAGGTAGGTGAGGATGCCCGAGTTCAATCACTTGAACCGTGAAAACAAGCGGTGACGCGGTGACTCACACCATCCAGCCTTCCTGCTGACGCCCACATGCCGACACAGGCTGCCGCCTCCCCTTTCTTGTCCGACGCGGTCACAGGTGCGTTCGCCATTGTGCTGGCGCTGCTTTCGGCATACGTCAGCCTGGACAGTGCGAAACGCGCTGGAACGCGTTCCATGGCGCATACCGTGGCATGGACGCTTGCCGCGTCTTTGGCACTGGGCACAGGTGGCTGGTCCATGCATGTGATCGACATGCTCTCGCTGGAGCGAGACTTCTCGCTCGGCTACCAACCGTTCATATTGCTTGCCGCGTGGCTGCTGGGCGTGGCGGTGAGCATGCCGGGGTGGTTCCTGGCGTTTGCGCGGCCTGCTGGCGCGGCGCGGTTGGCCTTGAGCGCCCTGTTGCTCGCCTCCAGTCTCTTGCTGGTTCAAGGGTTGTCGCTGCTGTCACCTGGCTTTACGCCCGGATTGACGTGGAACTGGAATGGCGTGGCGCTAGCGGCGGCGGGTACGCTGGCGACCTGTGGTCTGGCCCTGGTGGTCATGCTTGCCGGGCGTGAAGAACGGCCTTGGCCCTGGGTTCGGCAACCAGTGGCTGTTTTGTTGCTGTCCCTGGCGCTTTGGTGGAGCGAGTGGCAAGTCAGTGCTTCGGCGGGACTGCAACTTCAGCACGGCGCCACCTATGCCGACATGCTATCCATCCGCTCGCTTAGCCTGCTTGCCAGCTTTGGCACGCTCATCTTGCTGCTGATGACGATGATCACCTCCATGACCGAGGCCCGGATGCAGGCGTCGCTGCAACAGGCAGAAGGTTCACTGGAACGGCAGACACACACCGACCAGCTCACTGGGCTGCCCAACCGGCTCTTCATCGAGGAGCGCCTGCTCAACTCTGCGGCGCGTGCCGACCTGGCACGTGAGCGGCTGGCACTCCTTTTCATCGACCTTGACGGCTTCAAACCGATCAATGAATCTTTCGGCCACCGTTTTGGCGACCTGCTGCTGCAGGAGACCGCGCTGCGAATCCGGGAAGAGGCTGGTGCCAACGCCGTGGTGGCACGTTGGGCGGCCGACGAGTTTCTGGTGCTGATCGAGCAGGACCAGGACAAGGAGGCTGTGGCTGCGTGCGCACGTCGGCTGCTTGACAGGCTCAAGACCCCGTTCGAACTGGAAGGACGCGACGTGCCCGTTGCTGCGTCCATCGGGGTAGCGGTCTACCCGGCGGACGGTGCACAGTCCACGCTCATCACCCATGCTGACGCTGCAGCGCGCGCAGCCAAGTCGGCAGGTGGCGACACGTATTGCTTCTTCGAGCCCCACATGATGCGGGATGCTCGTGAGCAGATGGAACTGCTGCACGACCTGCGCAACGCACTTGACCAGGGCCAGCTGGAGCTCTATTACCAGCCCAAGGTGCATGCCCCCAGCGGCCAGATCACCGGCGCCGAAGCCTTGCTGCGATGGAACCATCCGGTGCGCGGCCTCATCAGCCCGGCCGTGTTCATTCCCATTGCAGAGCGCTTCGGCCTGATCGGTACGATTGGCAACTGGGTGATCGAGGAAGCCTGCCGCCAGATCCGCCAATGGCGCGATGGCGGGCTGCGCATGCGCGTGGCCATCAACCTGTCGGCCCACCAGTTGCGTCAGCACGATCTGTGCGACCGCATTGCCGCTGCGTTGCGCGAGCAGGACGTGAACCCCAAGCTGCTGACCTGCGAGATCACAGAGTCTGTGGCCATGGAGGACACCGAGAGCACCTCAGCCATCTTCAGAAAGCTCGCCGCGGTGGGGGTGCACATCTCCATCGACGACTTTGGCACGGGCTACTCCAGCCTCTCCTACCTTCGACAGCTGCCTGCCGAGGAACTGAAGATCGATCGGGGCTTCATCATCGACCTGGAAACCAGCAATGACGCGCGCGCGGTGGTGGACGCAGTCGTCAAGCTCGGCCTGGCGCTGGGCTTGAAGGTGGTGGCCGAAGGCGTGGAGACCGAGGGGCAGTACCAGATCCTGCGGCAGCTTGGCTGCGACGAACTGCAGGGCTTCCTGTTTGCCAAGCCGATGGCTGCCAAGATGCTGTTCCTGTGGGCGGTGATGGACAGCGGTGGTCCAACCAATCTGGACTTCCGCCCCTCCCTGTTCGGCGACACGATGATGCACCCGCTGGACGAGAACCCAGCCAAGCCTTGATGCCTTGGGGTTAGAGAGGCTGCACGACAGCCGGGTCTGGCCTTTCAAGCCACTGGGCCCATTCGCTGGCGAGTTGCTCGCTGGCAGAAACCGCCTGATTCCACACACGCATGCGCGCCTGCAGGTCGGGGCCATACCGCAGGAAGTCCGCACGGTCTGGCAGTTTGGCGTTGGGCAGACGGCGCACCCATTCCGGGTTGGGAGCCAGCACAATGGTGCGGTCCAGAAATGGTGTGGCAGCATGCCGCCACTTCAAAGACTTGTCGAGCCAGCCGGGCACCACCTGCCGCTGGAAATGCGGGTACAAGACCAAGCCCTGGCTGGGCA
>CAMLOF010000318.1 GCA_946481585.1 uncultured Macromonas sp.
CTGCAGCTCACAGTGGGTGAGGGGGCAGACGCCACCAGCGGCCTGCTCACCTTCGCCCGCGCGCCGCATGGCAGCGGCTGGGCGCTGGACCTGAGCTTTGCCGGTGACCGTACCCGTGCCACGGTGTACATGCAGGGCGAGCGCGCGCACGTGTTCCTGCCGCGTGGCGCCACGCAGATCGTCGAGATCGACCTGCTGGCCCACGCGGGCGACACGGCGGCCGAAGGCGGGCGCCTGACCGCGCCCATGCCGGGCAAGGTGGTGTCCTTCGCCGTGAAGGCGGGCGACGCCGTGAAGAAGGGCCAGCCGCTGGCGGTGATGGAGGCGATGAAGATGGAGCACACCATTGCCGCCCCGGCAGACGGCACCGTGGCCGAGCTGCTCTACGCGCCCGGCGACCAGGTGGCCGAGGGGGCGGAGCTGCTCAAGCTGGCGCTGGCCTGAGCTTGCGCGTGCACAGCGGTTAACCTTGCGCCATGCGCATCTCTTTCTGCTGTTCCGACACCCGCCCCGAGCCCTGGCTGGAGGGCCTGTGTGCCGCCTTGCCCGAGGCCGAAGTGAGCCTCTGGCAGGCCGGTGAACCCACAGAACCTGCCGACTACGCTGTCGTCTGGGCACCGCCCCAGGCCTTCATCGACGCGCAGCCCAACGTGCGCGCGCTCTTCAACATCGGCGCGGGCGTAGATGCTTTGCTGCGCCTTCGCTTGCCCGATGCCTTGAAGATTGTGCGGCTGGACGACGCAGGCATGGCCGTGCAGATGGCCGAATACGTGTGCCACGCTGTCATCCGCCACTTCCGCGAATTCGACCTGTACCAGCAGGCCCAGGCGCTTGGGGAATGGGCGTTCCGCAAACCCCGCCGCCGCGAGGATTTCAGCGTGGGCGTGATGGGGCTGGGCGTGCTGGGCTCGCGCGTGGCGCAGGCGCTGCGGGGTTTCGACTTCCCGGTCAATGGCTGGAGCCGCAGCCCCAAGGCGCTCGACGGCGTGCAGACCTTCCACGGCATGGGCGAAGGCCTGCATGCCTTCCTGGCCGCGAGCCAGGTGCTGGTCAACCTGTTGCCGCTCACCCCCGACACGCGCGACATCCTCAACCGCGACACGCTGGGCCGCCTGCGCCCGGGCGGTTACGTCATCAACGTGGCTCGCGGCGCGCACCTGGTGGAAGAAGACCTGCTGGCGCTGCTAGAGAGCGGTCACCTGGCCGGCGCCACGCTGGACGTATTCCGCACCGAGCCCCTTCCCGTCGCACATCCCTTCTGGACCCACCCCCAGATCACCGTCACCCCGCACACCTCGGCCCGCACCCTGCGTGACGAGAGCATTGCCCAGATCGCACGCAAGATCCGCGCGCTGGAGCAGGGTGAGCCCATCGCGGGCGTGATGGACCGGGCGCGGGGTTACTGATCACCCAAGGACCATGCCATGAACACCCAACACTATCCCGCCTGCGTTCGCCTGATCGACGTGGGCCCGCGCGACGGCCTGCAGAACGAGAAGCAGCCCGTCCCTGCCGCAGTGAAGATCGAACTGGTGCACCGCCTGCAGGCCGCCGGGTTGAAGGAGGTAGAAGTCACCAGCTACGTGAGCCCGAAGTGGGTGCCGCAGATGGCCGACAACCACGAGGTGATGGCGGGCATGCAGCGCCAGGCGGGTGTGCGCTATTCGGTGCTCACGCCCAACATGAAGGGCTTCGAGGCCGCGCTGGCCGACAAGCCTGACGAGATCGTCGTCTTTGGCGCGGCGAGCGAGGCCTTCAGCCAGAAGAACATCAACTGCAGCATTGCCGAGAGCATCGAACGCTTTGCGCCGGTGGTGGAGGCCGCGCTGGCCGCGGGCATTGCGGTGCGCGGTGCCATGAGCTGCACCGTGGGCTGCCCTTACGAAGGTGACGTGGCGCCCGAGCGCGTGGGCATGCTGGCCCGGCTGATGAAGGACATAGGCGTGCAGCGCGTGGACGTGGCAGACACCATCGGCGTGGGCACGCCGCTGAAGGTGCAGCGCGCGATGGATGCGACGCTGCAGCACTTTGGCATTGACGAGGTGAGTGGCCATTTCCACGACACCTACGGGCAGGCCCTGAGCAACACGCTGGCCGCGCTGCAGATGGGGGTGTGGAACTTCCAGTCGTCGGTGGCGGGGCTGGGCGGCTGCCCCTATGCCAGGGGGGCCACCGGCAACGTGGCCACCGAAGACGTGGTCTACCTGCTGCACGGGCTGGGCATCGCCACCGGCATCGACCTTGACGCGTTGGTGGACGCCGGAGCCTACATCAGCGAGCAGCTGGGGCGGCCCACGGGTTCGCGCGTGGCGCGCGCGCTGCTGGCCAAACGCGCGGGATAATCACCCGCCATGTGTGGAGCCGAACTCAAATCCTTGCCCGAAGGGGTGCAACGCGTGGCCGCTGTGCTGACAGAGCGCGGGCACCCGCACCTGCCCGTCATGCTCGATGACGCCGCGCGCACCGCGCAACAGGCCGCCGACGCCCTGGGCGTTGAACTGGGCCAGATTGCCAAGAGCATCATCTTCCGCCGCAAGCCCGACGAGGCGGCGGTGCTGGTCATCACGTCTGGCGACCGCCGCGTGGACGAGAAGAAGGTGCAGGCCCTGGTGTGTGCCGAAGGCCAGAAGCTGGGGCGCGCCGATGCCGATTTTGTGAAGGCGCGCACGGGTTTTTCGATTGGCGGTGTGTCGCCGGTGGCGCATGCCGAGGCGCCGGTGACGCTGATCGACGAGGAGTTGTTCCGCTTTGATGTTGTGTGGGCGGCTGCCGGGCACCCGCATGGCGTGTTCCGCCTGACACCACACGACCTGGGGGCTTTGACTGGGGCACCCGTGGCGGACGTGACGCTGCGCTAGAGTGCGCGCATGTCTGAAGCCGCCGAACGCCGTTTCCTGTCTCTTGAAGTTGCGCTGCGCCGCGCCCCGGCGGGTGTGACTGTGCCTTCGCCTTGTGTGGGGGTGTGCCGCATGAGTCCTTCCACGGGGTGGTGTGAGGGCTGCTTTCGGACCATCGACGAGATTGCTGGGTGGAGCCGCAGCACGGACGACGAGAAGGTGGCGGTCTGGCGGTT
>CAMLOF010000319.1 GCA_946481585.1 uncultured Macromonas sp.
GGTGCGCTCAACGCTGCCGGGCTGGCGCCCGTGCGCTTCATTCCCCAGGCAGATCTGCCCGAGGGCGTGGCCTACGAAAGCCATATCTATGCCACGGGTGGCGTGCCCACGCGCGAAGGCTTGCACGATTTCTTCAATGCCCTGTGCTGGATGCGCTTTCCCCAGACCAAGCGGCTGTTGAACCGCTGGCAGGCGCAGGCCATCGAGGCGGCTGGGGGCGTGCAATCCACGCGCGGGCCGCTGCGCGACGCGCTCACCCTGTTCGACGAAAACGTGGCCCTGCTGCAGGCGCCAGAGCCGTTGTGGCAGGCGCTTTTGGCGCGTGACTGGCAAAGGCTCTTCGTCGGCCTGCGGCCCTTGTGGGCACAGGCGCGGCTGGTGCTGTTCGGCCACGCGCTCACCGAAAAGCTGGTCACACCCTACAAGTCCATTACTGCCCACGTGCTGTGCCTGCCCGTGCCCATGGGCCTGCCATCGGCAGACGACTCCCCACTCCACCCGTGGGACGTCTGGCTGGCTGGGGTGCTGTCGCCAGAAATGCTGGCCACCAAGCCCTACACCCCCATGCCGGTACTGGGTACGCCAGGGTGGTGGCCCGACAACGAAACTCCGGCCTTCTACGACGACGCCACGGTTTTTCGCCCTCCCAGGGCCAAGGCAGCAGAGGTGCCAGGCGTTGCCCGGGCGCCGACTGGGGCCATGCAGACGGCTTGAGTTTTTGGCGTTCGCCCTCAGTATGATGCGCATGCCGCCACGTCCTGCAGGGAACCTGCGGGGGCGGTTCGGTGTCTCAAGCTGACCCATCCTTTGGAGCAAACACTCACATGAAACGCATTCTTCTGCTGGTTCTGACCAACATCGCCGTGATGGCCGTGTTGCTGATCACCACCCGCATCCTGGGCGTGGACCGTTTCCTCACGGCCAACGGCCTGAACATGACCGCGCTGGCCATCTTCTCGCTGGTCATCGGTTTTGGCGGTGCCTTCATCTCGCTGCTCATCAGCAAGCCGATGGCCAAGTTCAGCACGGGCGCGCATGTCATCGAGCAGCCGCGCAACGCCGACGAGGCGTGGATTGTGGAGACCGTGCGCCGCTTTGCCGACAAGGCAGGCATCGGCATGCCCGAAGTCGCCATCTACGACGGTGCGCCCAACGCCTTCGCCACTGGCGCGTTCAAAAACTCTGCCCTGGTGGCGGTGTCTACCGGCCTGCTGCAGAACATGACGCGCGACGAGGTTGAGGCCGTGATTGGCCACGAGGTGGCTCACGTGGCCAACGGCGACATGGTGACCATGACCCTGATCCAGGGCGTGATGAACACCTTCGTGGTTTTCCTCAGCCGCGTCATCGGTTACGCGGTGGATGCCTTCCTGCGCCGTGGCGACAGCCAGAACTCCGGTCCTGGCATTGGCTACATGGTCACCACCATCGTGATGGACATCGTGCTGGGCTTCCTGGCCGCCATCATCGTGGCGTGGTTCAGCCGCCAGCGTGAATTCCGTGCCGACGCAGGCGCCGCCCAGTTGATGGGGCGCAAGCAGCCCATGATCAACGCGCTGGCACGCCTGGGTGGCCTGCAGCCGGGCGAACTGCCTAAGAGCATGGCTGCCATGGGCATCACCGGCGGTTTGGGCAAGCTGTTTTCCACCCACCCGCCCATCGAAGAGCGCATCCAGGCGCTCCAGCAGGGCTGATGCCCTGGCGGTAGGCAATAGGGGCATGGCCCCGTTCCTGCAAGCGGTCCGGTCGGGCCGCTTTTTTTATGTCTTGCCTTGTAGGCATTTTTCCTACAAGCCGGGTGCGCGGCGCTGACGGTGCGAACAGGCAACTTCCGATTCAAGAAAAACAGGCCGACTTTCACAATCCATTTCAACGAATCAACGTTTTGCAAGCCGTGTTAGGCCGCAGACGTTGCCCCGAAACAGGAGTGTGAACATGAACGCAGCCGCCCAGAACAACGCCGCACAGATCGCCGACCAACTGCTGGCCGAAATCCGCGAAGCCAACCTGACGTACCTGATGCTGGCGCAGCAGCTGATCCGCCAGGACAAGGCCGAGGCCGTGTACCGCCTGGGCATCAGCGAGGCATCGGCAGAGATGATTGCCACGCTGTCGCCCGCACAAGTGCTCAAGCTCAGCTCCACCAACACGCTGCTGTGCAGCTTCCGCGCCGACGACGAGATGGTGTGGAGCCTGCTGACCAGCAGCCACGCTCCCCAGCGCGCCGCCAACGACGCCACCCAGCGCCTGCACGCAGGCATCCTGATGGCTGGCCGCCTCGCCGCCTGAGCCACTCGCCCCAGCCCCCAGCGCCCCCAAGCCCCCAGATTTCCAGGAGAACACCATGGCCGCCGTCAAAAGCATCGTCAACGAAAGCAAGGACATCGAACGCGCCGTCGCGCTGATTGGCCTGGGTGCCCGCCTGCAAGTGCTGGAGAGCGAGACCAAGCTGTCCTACGAGCGCCTGCTGCGCCTGTACAAGGAAGTGACGGGCAAGTCCCCCAGCAAGGGCCAGCTGCCGTTCTCCACCGACTGGTTCCTCACCTGGCAGCCCAACATCCACGCCTCGCTGTACGTCAACATCCACCAGTACCTGAACAAGACGGTGGCACTGGACAGCATCGACGCTGTGATGAAGGCCTACAAGCTGTACGACGAGCAGATGCGCGCCTGCGGCATCGAGCCGATGCTGACCTTCACCCGCGCCTGGCGCCTGAGCAAGTTCATGGACGCCGGTATGCTGACGCAGACCAAGTGCACCTGCTGCGGCGGCATGTTCGTGACGGACGAGTACCAGAACGCCCGCCACTTCGTCTGCGGCCTGTGCAAGCCCCCGGCACGTGCGGGCAAGGGCAAGGCGGACGGGGGGCTGCGGTTGCAGTAAACGGTAATCGGCAAATCAACCGGGTGGTTGCCCCACAGCAGCCAGCGCCACCGCCTCGGCCACTTTGATGCCATCCACCCCCGCCGACAGGATGCCACCCGCATAGCCCGCGCCTTCGCCCGCCGGGTACAGGCCGCGCACGTTCAGGCTCTGGTAGTCGTCACCGCGGGTGATGCGCAGTGGCGAGG
>CAMLOF010000320.1 GCA_946481585.1 uncultured Macromonas sp.
TGGCGGAGCGAGAGGGATTCGAACCCTCGATGCGACTCTACATCGCATACTCCCTTAGCAGGGGAGCACCTTCGGCCACTCGGTCATCGCTCCGGAACGCAATATTATGCCTCAAGTCGAGGCCATTCCTCAGGCTTGAGCCAAAGAATCTGCAGGCTGGTCCAGATCGAACTCACGGTGCAGCGCACGCACAGCCAGTTCCATGTACTTCTCGTCAATCACCACAGAGGTCTTGATCTCGGACGTGGAGATCATCTGGATGTTGATGCCCTCTTCGCTCAGGCAGCGGAACATGCGGCTGGCCACACCCACGTGGCTGCGCATGCCAATGCCCACAATGCTCACCTTGCAGATCTTGGCATCGCCCAGCACTTCGGAAGCGCCCAGCTTGGGTGCCACGTTGCTCTTGAGCAGGTCCAGCGTCTTGGCCAGGTCGTTGCGGTTCACCGTGAAGCTGAAGTCGGTCTTGCCATCCTTGCTGATGTTCTGGATGATCACGTCCACTTCAACGTTGGCATCGGCCACGGCGCCCAGGATCTGGTAGGCAATGCCCGGGGTGTCGGGCACGCCCAGCACGGTGACCTTGGCTTCGTCGCGGTTGAAAGCAATGCCGGAAACAACGGCTTGTTCCATGGTGTCGTTTTCCTCAAAAGTGATCAGGGTGCCCGACTGGGCTTCTTCGTTCAGGTCGATGTCCCAGGGGGTGAAGCTGGACAGCACGCGGATAGGCACACGGTACTTGCCTGCAAACTCCACGGAACGGATCTGCAGCACCTTCGAGCCCATGCTGGCCATCTCCAGCATCTCCTCGAAGCTGACACGCTCCAGGCGGCGTGCCTCGGGCACCACGCGGGGGTCGGTCGTGTACACGCCGTCCACATCGGTGTAGATCAGGCATTCAGCGGCCTTGATGGCTGCCGCGACGGCCACAGCGGAGGTATCAGAGCCGCCACGGCCCAGTGTGGTCACGTTGCCGCCGTCGTCCACGCCCTGGAAGCCGGTGATGATGACCACCTTGCCAGCATCCAGATCGGCCTTGACCTTGTTGTCGTCGATCGATTCGATGCGAGCCTTGGTGTAGGCGCTGTTGGTGCGGATGGGCACCTGCCAGCCAGAGTAGCTGACAGCCTCCAGGCCTTCGGCCTGCAGGGCAATGGCCAGCAATGCGGAAGATGCCTGCTCACCCGTTGCGGCGAGTTGATCGAGTTCGCGGCCATAGGCGTTACCGGGCTTGCCCGGTGCCAGTTCCTTGGCCAAGGCCAGCAGGCGGTTGGTCTCGCCACTCATGGCGCTGGGTACCACCACCATCTGGTGGCCCGCGCGGTGCCACTTGGCCACGCGCTTGGCGACGTTGCGGATGCGCTCCGTGGAGCCCATGCTCGTGCCGCCGTATTTGTGAACAATCAAAGCCATCGTGAAACGGGAAAGAAGGCGCCAGCGGAGGGATGTGTTGCGTTGCCGGCAGTAAGGCGCAAAACTTGGGGATTATACCTAGGGGTCGTAGCGCAGGGCCTGGCCTTCACGAACCACGTACCCGGCAGCCACTTTCAGGTGCAGTCGGTGGCCACGTGTGGTGCATGCGGCCACTTGGTCGAGCAGCTCGTTGAGCTGCGCTTCACTGGGCACGGCCTGCCAGCCTTCTTGCAACCAGTGGCGCAGCACATTGGCCTGGCGCTCGCGGCTCAAATGCTGCAAGCGGCGGATCACCGGGGGCTCGCCCACCGTCTGCATATCCTGCCGCGCCACGTCTTGCAGCACCCTCAGTGCCTGGGCTGCCAGACGCGCGCTTCGAGAGAAGGTCTCCAGGCTGGTCGAGAATGCCTGCAGCAGTGGCGGCAGCACGCGCGCTCGGATGCGGTTGCGCGTGTAACGTTCGTCAGTGTTGGTGGGGTCGTTCAGGTAGGGCACGCCCTGGGCGTCCAACTGCTCGCGCAACACGCGGCCATCGGTTTGCAGCAGCGGCCTGCCGAAGCGCACGCCGTGGCGCTCCATCACCTCGGGCATACCCGCCAAGCCTGCCACGCCTCCGCCGCGCGTCAAGGCCAGCAGCACGGTCTCCATCTGGTCTTGCGCGTGCTGGCCCAGCAGCACGCAGGCGGCACCGTGCGCGTGCGCCATGCGGGCCAGTGCAGCGTAACGTGCTTGCCGGGCGGCGTCTTCGGGGCTCTGGCCAGGGCCGTGCCCGGCCTGCACGCGATCCACGTGCAGCGGCAGCCCCAACGCGGCACACGCCTGCTCGGCATGGGCCACAAAACCCTCTGCTGCGGCTTGCAAACCGTGGTGGACATGAAAGGCCTGCACCCGCCCCGGCCACAAGGCGCGCGCGGCCAACAGCAAGGCAGTGGAATCGGCGCCGCCGCTGTAGGCAACGGCCCAGGGGTGGGTCAGGCCCGTCTCAGGCAGAGGGTGACGCACCACCCAGGCCCGCAACGCAGCCTCGCAGGCGGTCGCGGGGCCAGGCGGGCGGCTCATGCCTCGGGCTGCGGGGTCAGCCCCGGCGGCCTTCGGCCTTGGTGTCGGTGAAACGGCCGTAGCTGTTCAGGCGCTCGTGGCGGCGCTCAATCAGTTCCTTCACCTTCAGGTCGGCCACTTGGCGGTAAGCGTCGTTGAGGGCGCGCTTCAGGTAGGCGGCCATCTGCTTGTGGTCGCGGTGGGCACCGCCCACAGGCTCGTTCACGATCTTGTCCACCAGCCCCAGCGCCTTCAGGCGGTGTGCGGTGATGCCCAGCGCCTCGGCGGCGTCGGCAGCGCGTTCGCTGGTCTTCCACAGAATGGAGGCACAGCCCTCGGGGCTGATGACAGAGTAAACGGAATACTGAAGCATCAGCACCTGGTCGGCCACGGAGATGGCCAAGGCACCACCCGAACCACCTTCACCGATGATGGTGGAGATGATGGGCACTTCCAGTTGCGCCATCTCGAAGATGTTGCGGCCGATGGCTTCGGACTGGCCCCGCTCCTCGGCGTCGATGCCGGGATAGGCGCCAGGCGTGTCCACAAAGGTGAACACAGGCAGCTTGAACTTCTCGGCCAGCTTCATCAGCCGCAGGGCCTTGCGGTAGCC
>CAMLOF010000321.1 GCA_946481585.1 uncultured Macromonas sp.
GGCACGCCGCGCATTGCCAACCGCCTGCTGCGCCGCGTGCGCGACTACGCCGAGGTCAAGGGCACGGGCACCATCACCCGTGACATGGCCAACCGCGCGCTGGCCATGCTGGACGTGGACCCGGTGGGCTTCGACCTGATGGACCGCAAGTTGCTGGAAGCCGTGATCCACAAGTTCGATGGTGGGCCGGTGGGGCTGGACAACATCGCCGCCAGCATTGGCGAGGAGCGCGACACCATCGAGGACGTGATCGAGCCCTACCTGATCCAGCAGGGCTACCTGCAGCGCACGCCACGCGGGCGCATTGCCACGCTGGCGGCCTACCGCCACCTGGGGGTGGCGCCGCCAGCGCAGGACGACTCGCTTTTTACCGAGTAACGCCTCCGCGGCCCGGCGTGGGCAGCGAAGCATGGGGGCCCATGAACTTCGTCAGGTCACCGCGCCGCGCGCGTCCACGCGGACGATGCGCTCCACCACGCCTTGTGTCAGCCCGCCTCGCACGCCGATGAGGTGGTCGTGGAGGTTGACCGTGGGGTCGCAGTGGCCGGGGATGAGCCAGAGAGAATCACCTACCGCTGGCAAGGGCGTGCCGGGGCGGGCCGCGCGCAAGATGCCGTGTTCGTCTCCGCCGTTGGCAAATTCCAGTGCCGCGCCGTGCACGCGCGGCAGGCCTGAATCGATGGCATGTGATTTATGCCCTGCGTCGCAGACGGCGTGGTCAGCGGTAGCGCTGATGACTTGCGTCTTGATGAACAGCGCGTGCTCAAAGCGCGGTTGGCTGGCCTCTGGTTCGTTGCTGGCGTAGGCCGTGTCCATGAACAGGTAGGAGCCGGTTTGCAACTCGCCATACACGCCGCTGGCGGCTTCCAGCACGAAAGTGCCGGTGCCAGCGCCTGTGATCAATGGCGCAGGTAATCCCGAGGTTTCCAGCAGGTCGCGGGCACACGTCACCTTGGTCAGCGTCGCCGAAAGCGCGGCACTGCGCTCTTCAGGTGTGCGCAGGTGCTGTGCCTTGCCGTGGTAGGCCTGCAGCCCTGCAAAACGCAAGGAGGGGCACTGGCTTATGGCCTGGGCCAGCGGCACCACGCCTTCCGGTTGAGATACGCCGCAGCGGCCTTGGCCCACGTCGAGTTCCACAAAAACGTCGAGGCAAGCGTCTGCGGCGCCTGTCTGGCGCATGGCGTAGTCCAGCCCCTGCACACCCGCCAGGCTGTCAACGGCGATGGCCAGCCGCCCGCCGCTCGCAGCCAATGCCTGCGCCAGCGTGGCCACCCGGCGCAGCTTGGCCGGGGCAACCACCTCGTTGCTGATGTAGATGTTGTTCACGCCGCCAGCGGCCAGGGCCTCTGCCTCGGCGGTCTTTTGCACGCACACGCCCACGGCACCGGCCTGCATCTGCAGCAGTGCCAGTTCGGCGCTCTTGTGCATCTTGGCGTGGGGGCGCAACCGCATGCCGTGCTGGCGGGCGAATGCAGCCATCTTGTGCAGGTTGCGCTCCATGGAGTCCAGGTCGATCACCGGGGCGGGGGTGTCGATGGCGGCCACCGGCTGGCCGACCAGGCTGTCAAGCGGTGTTTTCATCCAGGCTGTCCTGTTCCAGGTGACTGCGGTCTGCCCAACCCACCAGGTTCAGGCCCTCGGGGGTCCAGAGCAGCCTGTTGATGGCGGCATTGCCCAGCTCCCAGGTGCGGGGAGCCTGCAGTTCCACCCGGGTCGCGGCACGGTAAAGGATGTCGAGCACCCCCCCGTGCGCCACCACGGCAATCTGCTGGCCCAGGTGGCGCGCGGCTATTTCGTCCAGGGTGGACAGAACACGTTCGCGCAACTGCAGCAGGCTTTCGCCTTCGGGTGGGGCGTAATCAGGCACGCGTTTGCGCCAGGCCAGGGCGTCGTCGGGCCAACCAGCTTCCAGTTCGGCCCAGGTCTGGCCCTGGAATGCCCCGAAGCAGCGTTCACGCAATCCCTGGTGGGTTTGCACATCGTGCCCCAGCACGCTGGCAATGGCGCTGGCCGTCTGGTGGGCGCGGCTCAGGTCGCTGGCGTACACGGCGTGCACGTCCTCATCGCGCAAGGCCTGCGCGGCGCGGCCGGCCTGCCAGAGCCCCGTATCGTTGAGCGGAATGTCGATCTGGCCTTGGATGCGGGTGTCCTTGTTCCACGCGGTTTCGCCGTGGCGTATGGCCAGAATGCGGGTGCAATGCACAGGGAAACTCCTTGGTGTTGTGCCGGGCCACTGTGAGGTTTGCGGCCCATGGGCACTTATGCCTAGAATGACATGGTAACGGCCCCACGCCCGGGCACCGGTCAACCAGGACATTCTGCTCATGAGCTCATCCATTCAAAAAGAAATCGACGAACGCGCCAACTTGACCGGGTCCAACAAGTTTGAGATGCTCTTGTTCCGCCTGGGTGACTCTGCAGGCACGGACCGTTCCGAGCTTTTTGGCATCAACGTTTTCAAGATCCGCGAGATTGTTGCCATGCCGCCGGTCACCGCCATGGCGGGATCGCCCCAGCACGTGCTGGGGGTGGTCAACCTGCGTGGGCAGGTTATTCCGGTGATCGACCTGCCCGCGGTGGTCGGTTGCGTGCCCAAGACCGGCCTGAACATCATGCTTGTCACCGAATATGCGCGCACCACCCAGGCCTTCGCTGCCGAGTCGGTGGAAGACATCGTGCGGCTGGATTGGAACCAGATCCTCTCGGCCGACGGCACCGTGGCACGTGGTTACGTGACCAGCATCGCCCGCCTGGACGGTGACAACAACAACACGCGCCTGGCGCAGATCCTTGACGTCGAGTCCATCTTGCAGCGCGTTTTGCCCAGCGAGAAGGTCGAGGTGACCTCGGAAACCGTTGGTCCGGCGGTCAAGATCAAACCCACCGCAGTCGTGCTGGCCGCTGACGATTCCTTTGTTGCTCGCAGCATGATCGAGCAGGAATTGAAAGTGTTGAACCTGCCCTTTGTGATGGCCAAGACGGGCAAGGAGGCTTGGGAGACGCTGCAACAGATCGCGGCAGATTGCCAG
>CAMLOF010000322.1 GCA_946481585.1 uncultured Macromonas sp.
ATCGACGTGGTCTACATCTTTGGCTACGGCTTCCCCGTGCACCGGGGCGGCCCTTTGAATTACGCCAACGAGATCGGCCTGTTCAACGTGGTGCAGGCGATGAAGCGCTTTGCCCGCAACCCGCACGACGACGCCAAGTTCTGGGAGCCCGCACCGCTGCTGGCCCGCCTGGCTGCCGAAGGCAAAACGTTCTAAGCCATACAGGAATCCATCATGACCAACGCCGTCATTGTTTCCACCGCCCGCACGCCCCTGGCCAAGAGCTGGAAGGGCGCTTTCAATATGACCCACGGTGCCACACTGGGTGGCCATGCCGTGCAGCACGCCGTGCAGCGCGCGGGTATCGACCCCGAGTTGATCGAAGACGTCATCATGGGCTGCGCCAACCCCGAGGGGGCCACGGGCGCCAACATCGCGCGTCAGATCGCGTTGAAGGCGGGGCTGCCCATCAGCGTGTCGGGCATGACAGTCAACCGCTTTTGCTCGTCGGGCCTGCAGACCATCGCCCTGGCCGCGCAACGCATCATCAGCGGCGAGGGGCAGGTTTACGTTGCGGGCGGGGTGGAGAGCATTTCTTGTGTGCAACAAGAGATGAACACGCACATGCTGACCGACCCGGCGCTGATGAAGCAAAAACCCGAGATCTACTGGAACATGCTGCAGACCGCCGAGCAGGTGGCCAAGCGCTACAACATTGGCCGCGAGGCCATGGACGAGTACGGCGCTGCCAGCCAACAGAAGGCCACCGCTGCGCTGGAGGCCGGCTTGTTCAATGCCGAAATCGCCCCCATCACCGTGACAGCCGGGGTGGCTGACAAGACCTTGGGCCTTATCACCAAGCAGGTGACTGTCCGCCAGGACGAGGGTATTCGCCCAGGCACCACGGTGGAGGCCATTCGTGGCTTGCGCTCTGCGCTACCCGGCGGCCTGGTGAGTGCGGGCAACGCCAGCCAGTTCAGCGACGGTGCGGGCGCCTGCGTGGTGATGGACGAGAAGCTGGTGGAACAGAAGGGCCTGACGCCGCTGGGCCGCTTCCTGGGTTTTGCCGTGGCGGGTTGCGAGCCCGATGAAATGGGCATAGGCCCGGTGTTTGCGGTGCCCAAGGTGCTGTCGCGCCTGGGGCTGACGGTGAACGACATAGACCTGTGGGAACTGAACGAGGCTTTTGCAGTGCAGGTGATCTACTGCCGAGACAAGCTGGGCATTCCCAACGAACGGTTGAACGTGAATGGCGGTGCCATTGCCGTGGGTCACCCTTACGGTGTTTCGGGCCAGCGCCTGACGGGCCACGCGCTGCTTGAAGGCAAGCGCCGTGGTGCCAAGCGTGTGTGCGTGACCATGTGCATTGGCGGTGGCATGGGCGCGGCAGGCGTGTTCGAGGTATTGTGACGCGAGATTGACCATGAGTCTGCGCCCCACCGTCGATTTTCTGCTGTACGACTGGCTGGGGGTGCAGACCCTTGGCGAGCGTGAGCGTTTTGCCGAGCACAGCCGCGAAACGTTTGATGCCGTGCTGGACACGTGCGAGCGCATCGCACGCGAAAAGTACGCGCCCTTCAACCGCCTGGTGGACACCCAGGAGCCGCGCTTCGACGGAGAAAAGGTGATACTGCCGCAGGCCACCAAAGACGCCTGGGACGCCTACGCGGCCTCGGGCATGCTGAGCGCCGCGCAGGATGCCGAGATTGGCGGCATGCAGCTGCCCTACACGGTGGAAGCGGCGGGCAACGCCTTCTTTGCCATGGCTTCGGTGAGCATTGGTGCGGGCATGTTGACGGTGGGCAACGCCAACCTGCTGATGGCGCATGGCACGCCGCTGCAGCGCGAGGTGTTTGCGCTCAACGAATTTGCCGGGCGCTTCTCGGGCACCATGTGCCTGAGCGAGCCGCAGGCGGGGTCGTCCTTGAGCGATGTGGCCACGCGTGCCGTGCCCGATGGCGAGGGTGCCGAGGCCGATCCGCTGGGGCCGCGCTACCGGCTGCGCGGCAACAAGATGTGGATATCGGCGGGCGAGCACGAGCTGACCGAAAACATCATCCACCTGGTGCTGGCCAAGATTCCTGGGCCCGATGGCAAGCTGCCGCCCGGGGTGAAGGGGATTTCGCTGTTCATCGTGCCCAAGAAGCTGGTGGACACGCAAGGCCAACTGACCGGCGTGCGCAACGACGTGGCGCTGGCGGGCCTGAACCACAAGTGCGGCTGGCGGGGCACCACCAACACGCTGCTGAACTTTGGCGAGGGGCGCTTTCCCGTGCAGGGGCCGGGTGTGGGTGCTGGCCTGGACGACCAAGGGGCCGGTGCCATCGGCTACTTGGTGGGCGAGGCCGGGCAGGGCCTGCGCTGCATGTTCCACATGATGAACGAGGCGCGCATTGGCGTGGGGATGGCCGCGACCATGCTGGGCATGGCGGGTTACCACGCCAGCCTGGACTACGCGCGCAACCGCCCGCAGGGGCGGCCACTGGGCGCGGGCGGCAAGGACCCGACGCAGCCACAGGTGCGCATCATCGAACACGCCGACGTGAAACGCATGTTGCTGGCCCAGAAGGCCTACTGCGAAGGTGCGCTGGCCCTGGAGCTGTACTGTGCAAGGCTGGTGGACGAGCAGCACACTGGCGAGCCGCAGGCCGCCGACGAGGCGCGGTTGCTGCTGGAGGTGCTTACCCCCATTGCCAAGAGCTGGCCCAGCGAATGGTGTCTGGAGGCCAACAGCCTGGCGATCCAGGTGCACGGCGGCTACGGCTACACGCGCGACTTTCCGGTGGAGCAGTACTGGCGCGACAACCGCCTGAACATGATCCACGAAGGCACCCACGGCATACAGGGCATGGACCTGCTGGGCCGCAAGGTGCTGATGGAAAACGGGCGAGGACTGCAGCTGTTGGCTGGCCGCATGCAGGCCACCATCGAACTTGTCGAGCGGGTTCCCGAACTGGCCGCGCATGCCAGCGCACTGGCCCATGCCCTGAACCAAGTGGGCGCAGCCACCCAGGCGGCATGGGCCACGGGCGACCCTCAAGCGGCGCTGG
>CAMLOF010000323.1 GCA_946481585.1 uncultured Macromonas sp.
GCGCGCTTGCAGCGCTCCGTTCAAACAGCCACCGCGAGTCAGTTACGAAGCGCGCTACGCGCGCCCAGCCCCAGGCCGCCAGACACAGCCACCCCGGAAAATCGCCCCCACAGGGCCAGGCCTGCCGCAGCCACCAAGAGCGTTGGAGCGCCAACGGTGGTGCTCCAAGAATGCTTCTGCCAAGGCGCCTGCCCCTGGGCGCACACGCCTTGGCCGCCAATGACCTGAGCACGCAAATCGTGGAGCGCCAGCCATCACCCCACCGTCAGCAGCCTCTGCCCAGCGGGCAAGGCGAAGCGCTTGACCAGCCCTTCCATCAGCGTCACCTGATCGTGCAGCGACGCCGTGGCCGCCGCGCTCTGCTCCACCAGGGCCGCGTTCTGCTGCGTCATCCCGTCCAGCTCCGCAACGCTCGCATACACCTGCTGCATGTCGCGCATCTGGCTGCTCGTGGCGTGCGACACCTGCGTCACGATGTCACTCACCTGCTGCACGGCATTCACCAGCTGCTGCATGGCCTGCCCCGCGCCGTCCACCAAACCCGCAGCCCGGTTCACGCCATCCACCGAATTGCCAATGAGCGCCTTGATCTCCTTGGCTGCCTCGGCGCTGCGCCCGGCCAGTGCGCGCACTTCCGCCGCCACCACGGCAAAGCCCCGGCCCGCCTCGCCCGCGCGCGCAGCCTCCACAGCCGCGTTCAGCGCCAGGATGTTCGTCTGGAAGGCAATGCCGTCGATCACGCCGATGATCTCCACCACCTTGCTGGACGACGCGTGGATCTCGTGCATGGTGCTCACCACGTTGCCCACCGTCTGCCCGTTGGTCTGCGCCACCTGGTAGGCCGACTGCGCCAGTTCGCTGGCGTGCCGGCTGGCCTCGGCCGCTTCGCGCAGGCTGGTGTTCAGGTGGTTCATCACTCCCGTGGTCTGCTGCAGGTTGCTGGCAGTGTGTTCCGTGCGGTCCGACAGGTTCTGGTTGCCGCTGGCGATCTCGGCGCTGGCCAGGCTGATGTTGCTGGCCGAGCCATGCACCTGCTCCAGCAGCGTGGCCAGCGACGCCACCATGCCTTGCAGCGCGCGCAGCACGTCGCCCATCTCGTCGCGCCGTGTGGTGTCCATGCGCACGGCCAGGTTGCCCTGGCCGATGGCGTTGGCCGTGTCCACGATGCGCTGCAACGGCTCGCACACGTTGCGTTGCAACAGCCGTGTGCCCAGCGAAATGGCCACGGCAATGAAGGCCATGATGGCCGCCACCATCCACACCGTGCGCATGCGTTCCTGCCCCACTTTGTCGCGCAGGGCCGTGGCGCCTGATTCGGTGAGCGCCACCAGCTGGTGCAGCGCCGTGGTAAAGGCCTGCAGGCGGGGCTGCACCTGTTGCTGAACGTGGGCCTGCACGGCGGCCATGTCACCCGTGGCGCGCAGGGTGCGGGCCTGTTCCAGTGCCTGGGCCAGCGCGGCTTCACGCGCCAGCACGTTGGCCAGTTCGCGTTGCTCGTCCGGGTGCTGCAGCAGGCGGCCCAGTTCGGCCTTGAGCTGGCCTATGGCATTGGCCGTGGGGGTGGCGTCGGTCAGCAAAAGCTGTGCGGCGGAGTCGTCAGCGGCCAGCGCCGCGCCTACCTGCCGCATGGCGTTCGCCTGGGCCAGGCCGCTCCAGCGCGCCGCGCCTTCCAGCTTGGCCTGCTGCTCACTTTGCTGGCGGGTGGTTTCGGCTTGCGAACGCACCGTCCGCACGGCCGAACCCACCGACATGGCGATCAGCGCCACCGTCACCACCAGCGTAGGCAACCACAGTTTGACGGCAATACTCAAGCGCATTCAGCGACTCCTGATGAAAAAACGAACGATCGTTCGATATCTTGCAACAGGCGTGCGCCGCGCAAACATCCGGCAGGCGACAAATGGCGCCGTTTACCCCCTCTTGTGCGGGAAAATCCCTAGCTCATCAACCCCGACTCAGCGCTCCATGCCCACCGTTCTGGACCCCCAACGCTTCGCTGGCCAAGTGGACGGCCGCTCCACCGGCCTGTACTTCCTGCGCAATGGCAGCGGCATGACTGTGGCCATCACCAACGTGGGGGCCAAGATCATGCAGATACAGGTGCCCGACCGCCACGGCCAGCCGGGCGACGTGGCCCTGGGGTACAGCAGCTTGCAGGAGGTTCTGGCCGGGTCACCGTCGCTGGGGGCCTTTGTGGCGCCCTACGCCGGGCGCATTGCGGGCGCGCAGTTCACGCTTGGCGGGCAAACCTACCGCCTCGGCGCCAACGAAGGCCCGCACTGCCTGCACGGCGGCCCGCGTGGCTCACGCCATCAGGTGTTCAACGTGGTCAGCCACGACGAGTCTGCACTGGTGCTGCAGTTGCGCATGCCCGCGCAGGAAACGGGCTTCCCCGGCACGCTGGACCTGCGCCTGACCTACCGCCTGGGCCAGGGCAACGAACTGCTCATAGAACACGAGGCCACGTGTGAAGGTGCCCCCACCCCCGCCAGCTTCACCAGCCACGGCTACTTCAACCTGGGTTTGCCTGGGCAGCGCACCATCGACGGCCACTGGCTGCAGGTGCTGGCAGACGAAACACTGGCCACCACGGCAGACAACGTGCCCACGGGCGAACGCCGCGCCGTGGCCGCCACCGCACTGGACCTGCGCCAGCCCCGCGCGCTGGCCGAAGCGGGGGCGTTTGACCACGCCTATGTGCTGCAACCGCCAGCGGTGCAAGGGCAGCCCCGCCTGTGCGCCCGCCTGGGTTGCGACGCTACCGGCCGGGTAATGGAGACCTGGTCCACCGAGCCGGTGATGCAGCTCTACACCGGCGACAAGCTGGGCGCGCCGCACGGCCCGCGCATGGGTGTGTGCCTGGAGCCGCAGCAGTACCCCAACGCGCCGCACTGCCCGGCGTTCCCGCTCAATCTGGTGGCGCCGGGGCGGCCTTACCGGGCCGTTACGGGCTACCGCTTCCTGGTTGCCTAGGGAAAACGCCTAGGTGAATTTGCCAGAGGCAGCGCGCGTCTCCAAAGGTAT
>CAMLOF010000324.1 GCA_946481585.1 uncultured Macromonas sp.
TGACGCCGCGCAAGGGTGACGTGATCACGGCATTGCCGGTGGACAGTGCTGACGCGGTCGTCTTCCACGCCGGGACCGCCATGAAGGATGGCGCCGTGGTGACTTCCGGCGGGCGGGTGCTGTGCGCCACCGCGCTGGGTGCCGACGTGGCCGATGCGCAGAAGCGCGCCTACGCGCTGGTGAAGGGCGTGGCGTTCGATGGCATGCAGTACCGCAAAGACATCGGCTTTCGGGCTTTGAAGAAATGATCCAAACGCACGTCGAAGCCATGCGCGAGTACCTGCTTGGGCTGCAGCAGCGCATCACCTCCGCCATTTCCGAGATTGACGGCAAGGCCTTCCTTTCCGACGCTTGGGAGAAGCCTGCGGGCGAAGCCTTGCAGGGCAATGGCATCACGCAAATCCTGGAAGACGGGGTGGTGTTTGAGCGCGCGGGCTGCGGCTTTTCCCACGTCAGCGGCCCCAGGCTGCCGCCTTCGGCCACCCAACATCGCCCTGAGTTGGCGGGCGCACCTTTCGAGGCGCTCGGCGTTTCGCTGGTGTTCCATCCGCGTAACCCTTATGTGCCCACCGTGCACATGAACGTGCGCATGATCACCGCCAAGCCGCTCAATGGCGGCGAGGCCGTGAGCTGGTTCGGTGGCGGCATGGACCTCACCCCGTATTACGGGTTCGAGGAAGACGCTGTCCATTTCCACCAGACCTGCGCCACGGCATTGGAGCCTTTTGGTGCAGACAAGTACCCTCGCTTCAAAACCTGGTGCGACGACTACTTCTGCCTGAAACACCGCAACGAGCAACGCGGTGTTGGCGGCGTTTTTTACGACGACTTCTCTGAACTGGGTTTCGAGGGCGGGTTTGCCATGACCCGTGCCGTGGGCGATGCCTTCCTGCACGCCTACCTGCCCATCGTTTTGCGCCGAAATCACACCCATTACGGTGAGCGTGAGCGCGAGTTCCAGCTTTACCGCCGTGGGCGTTACGTCGAATTCAACCTCGTCTGGGACCGTGGCACCCACTTTGGCCTTCAATCTGGTGGCCGCAGCGAGTCCATCCTCTTGTCCATGCCGCCGCTGGTGCGCTGGGCCTACAACGAGCGCCCGGCGCCTGGCACGCCGGAACATCGGCTGTACCAGGAGTTCCTGGTGCGGCGGGACTGGTTGTGAACGGTTTGACTTCCCCGATTCAACGTGTCGGCATGTTCGGTGGTGCGTTCGACCCGCCGCATTGGGCTCACCGCGCGTTGGCCGAAACGGCGCTCACGCAATTGGGGCTGGACGTCCTGCACATCCTCCCCACCGGACATGCCTGGCACAAGACGCGTGTGCTGTCTCCGGCTGCACATCGGCTTGCCATGTGCACGCGGGCCTTCGAAGGCTTGCGCAACGCACGCATAGACGACCGTGAGATACGCCGCGAGGGCCCTTCGTACACGGCCGACACTTTGCGTGAGCTGGCGTCGGAGTACCCCGGCGCACAGTTGTATCTTGTCCTTGGTGCAGACCAGCTACTGGCTTTCAAGTCCTGGATCCGCTGGGAGGAAGTTCTGCGCCTGGCCACACTGGCCGTGGCCAATCGCGCCATCCACATCGGCGCCGATGCCGATCCCACCCAGCAAGTTGAGCAGGACCTGAGTGGCGTGGACGTGCCCTTCGTGCAGTTGAACATGCCCCTGCACAACATCAGCGCTACGGCCGTGCGTGCACACGTGCACG
Organism: uncultured Macromonas sp.; assembly: GCA_946481585.1. The sequence continues at coordinate 1,715 of CAMLOF010000324.1, forward strand.
GACAAAGTCGCCGTTTTCCCGATCTTGACGTGCTGGTGCCCGAAGGCGTTGCGCGTTATATTTCCGAACACCATCTCTACGAAACCCCCACATGACCAGCGAAACCGTCGCCAAGAAGAACATCCAGAAACTCCAGCGCGCCATCGTCGATGGCCTGGAGGACGTGAAGGGGCAGGACATCCAGGTATTCAACACCGAAGGTCTCTCGCCTTTGTTCGAACGGGTCATCGTTGCCTGTGGCACGTCCAACCGCCAGACCAAGGCGCTCGCAGCCAGCGTGCGCGACGCTGTTCGCGAAGCAGGCTTTGACAAGCCCCGTATGGAGGGTGAAGAAAACGGGGAGTGGATCATCGTGGATTGCGGCCAGGCCGTGGTGCACGTGATGCAGCCCAGCATTCGCCAGTACTACCGGCTCGAAGACATCTGGGGTGAGAAGCCTGTCCGGATGAAACACGGCGATGCCAAGGCCAAGGCCGCGCGTGTCGCAACCCCCGAGCCTGAAAAGGTTCCGGCAAAGAAGACGCCCGCAAAGAAGGCCGTGCCTGCTCGCAAGCCAGGTGCAGCCGCCAAGAAATCGACGGCAAAGGCGGCGCCCTCGTCAGACAAGCCGGTGCGCAAGGCGTCTGCCAAGCCAGCAGCAAAGAAGGTCGTCGCCAAGAGTGTGGCCGCCAAGTCCACAGGGGCCAAAAAGGCGCCCGCCAAGAAGGCTCCCACCAAGGTGGCAGTTGTCAAGGTGGGGGTGCCTGCCAAAAAGACCGTTGCCAAGAGCGCGGCGAAGGCGGGCAAGCCCGCAGCCAAGGCCGCAGCAAAACCTAAGGCCAAGCCCAAGAAGGCGGCATGAAGCTGCTGATCGTCGCAGTAGGGCAGCGCATGCCCGACTGGGCGCAGACGGCCTACGACGATTACGCCAAGCGCTTCCCGCCCGATTGCAGGGTGGAGATCAAGACCGTCAAGACCGAGCCCCGGGGTTCCAAGACGCTGGAAACCCTGTTGGCGTCGGAGCGTGCGCGCATAGAAGCCGCCATCCCGCGTGGTGCCCGTATCGTTGTGCTGGACGAGCGGGGCAGCCAGTTGACCACCGTCGCCTTGGCGCAGCAACTGCGCCAATGGCAGATGGCTGGCGACGACGTGGCGCTGGTGATTGGCGGGCCTGACGGCCTTGACCCGGACTTCAAGGCCAAGGCGCAGTTGCGCATCCGGCTGTCCGACATGACCTTGCCACATGCGTTGGCGCGGGTGCTGCTCATCGAGCAGCTCTACCGTGCCTGGTCCGTCAACGCCAACCATCCTTATCACCGCGAATGAGTG
>CAMLOF010000325.1 GCA_946481585.1 uncultured Macromonas sp.
TCATCTGCGTGCCCTGCGGCTCCACCCAGGTGGAGCGCCGCGCCATCCGCGAATCGGCGCTGGGCGCTGGCGCCTCCGAGGTGTACCTGATCGAAGAACCCATGGCAGCGGCCATCGGCGCCGGGCTGCCGGTGTCGGAAGCCTCCGGCTCCATGGTCGTGGACATTGGCGGCGGCACCACCGAAGTGGGCGTCATCTCCCTGGGCGGCATGGTCTACAAAGGCTCGGTGCGCGTGGGCGGCGACAAGTTCGACGAAGCCATCATCAGCTACATCCGCCGCAACTACGGCATGCTGATCGGTGAACCCACCGCCGAAGCCATCAAGAAGCAGATCGGCTCCGCCTTCCCCGGCTCCGAAGTCAAGGAAATGGAAGTCAAGGGCCGCAACCTGTCGGAAGGCGTGCCGCGCAGCTTCACCATCTCCAGCAACGAGGTGCTGGAAGCCCTGACCGACCCGATCAACAACATCGTTGGCGCAGTGAAGACCGCGCTGGAGCAGACCCCGCCCGAACTGGGCGCGGACATTGCCGAACGCGGCATGATGCTGACCGGCGGCGGAGCCCTGCTGCGCGATCTGGACCGTCTGCTGGCCGAAGAAACCGGCCTGCCCGTGCTGGTGGCCGAGGAGCCCCTGACCTGCGTGGTGCGCGGCTGCGGCATGGCGCTGGAACGCATGGACCGCCTGGGCGGCAGCATCTTCACCAACGAGTGAACCCGGGGCGTTGCCGGCCATGCCGCTGGGAACCGTAGACCGTACCCCCCCGCCATTCTTCAAGCAGGGCCCGTCGGCCCTGTCCAAGCTTATGGTGCTGAGCGCCGTCTCGGTGCTGCTCATGGTGGTGGACGTGCGCATGCAGTGGGCAGGCCCAGTGCGTTCAGCTGTGGCCGTGGCACTTTATCCACTGCAATGGCTTGCCATGCAGCCGGTGCGGCTGGCGGGCTGGGGTGGGCAATATGTCAGCAGCCTCACCGCTGCCCAGAAGGACGCTACCGAGGCACGCGCCGAACTCACGCGCCAGGCGCAGCGGGCCGCTCTGGTGGAACACCTGGCGCAAGAGAACCGTGAGCTGCGCACGCTGCTCAACATGGGCGAACGCCTGCCCGTGGGCGCACGCGGAGCCGAAGTGCTTTACGAAGCCGCCGACCCCTACTCACACAAAGTCGTGATCAACCGGGGCGGCACGCATGGCGTGCAGCTGGGCTCGGCTGTGATGGACGGCTACGGTGTGCTGGGGCAGGTGACGCGTGTGTACCCCATGGCATCTGAAGTCACGCTGCTGATCGACCGCCAGCAGGTGATCCCGGTGGTCAACACCCGCACTGGCCAGCGCAGCCTGGCCTACGGCGCCCCCCTGCCCGGCGGGGGCCTGCTGGAATTGCGCTTCGTTCGCGCCAGCACCGACACCGAGGTGGGCGACATTCTCACCACCAGCGGCATCGATGGCGTCTACCCACCTGGCTTGCCCGTCGCCAAGGTCACGGAAGTGTCCAGCCGCGGGCAGGCAGGCTTTGCCCGCATCCTCAGCGAACCCATGGCCCGAATGGACCACGCCCTGCACGTGCTGGTGGTGGATCCGCAGGAAAAACCCAGGCTCGATGCCTTGAAAGAGCAGGAGTCCAGGAAATGATCATGCGGCCAGGCCAGGCGCTTCTGCTGCCCGCCAACCCGGTTTTCATCTGGAGCACGTTGTTCTGCGCACTGCTGCTGAACATGCTCCTGCACATCGGGCTGACTGGCCGCTCGCCATGGGTCCCAGACCTGCTCGCGCTGACGCTGGTGTTCTGGAGCATCCACCAGCCTTTGCGTGTGGGTGTGGGTGTGGGCTTTGCCTTCGGTTTGCTGCTTGACGTGCACCAGGGCGCCGTGCTGGGCCAGCACGCTCTGGCCTACACCGTTTTGGCTTACCTGGCCATCGTGATTCACCGTCGCATTCTCTGGTTCGACCTGCGCACCCAGGCCCTGCACGTTCTGCCGCTGTTCATCGTGGCGCACTTGTTGCAATTGCTGGCCCGGCTGCTGGCCGGCCATGGCTGGCCGGGCTGGGGCCTGTTGCTGGCGCCTTTGCTTGAATCGCTGTTGTGGCCCGTCGCCACGCTGTTGCTGCTCGCACCGCAGCGGCGTGCCCACGACCACGACGAAACCCGCCCGATCTGAGTTGAGCATGACCGAGCTCAAGGATGTCGAACAGCAGCTGAGCCTCTTTCGCGCCCGCACACTGGCGGCCAGCGTTGTGGTGCTCTTGGCCTTCGGTCTGCTGGTGGCGCGGATGGTCTACCTGCAGATCACCCGCCACGACGAGTTTGCGGCGCAGGCCGAAACCAACCGCACCGCGGTGCTGCCCATTGTGCCCAGCCGGGGGCAGATCGTGGACCGCAACGGCTTGGTGCTGGCCGACAACCTGTCGGTCTATACGCTGGAAATCACCCCTTCCCGCGTGGACGACCTGGACGCCACCATCGACGCTTTGGGCCGGGTGATAGAAATTCCGCCGAAGGACGTGCGACGCTTCAGGCGGCTTGTCGCCGAATCCAAGCGCTTCGACTCGCTGCCGCTGCGCACCCGTTTGAGCGACGAGGAAGTGGCGCGTGTGGCGGCTCAGCTGCATCGCTTTCCTGGGGTTGAGATTCAGGCGCGTCTGTTGCGCCACTACCCGCTGGGTGAGACGGCCAGCCACGTCATCGGCTACATCGGCCGCATCAACCAGCGCGAGAAGGAGCAGATGGAGGATTGGCCGGACGAGACCCAGGCCAACTACCGTGGCACAGAACACATTGGCAAACTGGGGGTGGAGCAGAGCTATGAAGAGTTGCTGCACGGCACCACCGGCTTTGAACGCGTCGAGACATCGGCTGGTGGACATGCAGTGCGCACGCTCACCAGCACCCCCCCCATCAACGGCCACCAGATACGCCTTTCACTGGACATTCGCCTGCAGCACCTGATCGAGAGGCTGTACGG
>CAMLOF010000326.1 GCA_946481585.1 uncultured Macromonas sp.
GAGCCCCTTCCAGCAGGCGCAGATGTTCAGCCTGCAGGACGCCAACATCCACAACATCGCCATTGAAGGCGTGTTCGACGACTGCCAGGACATCGTCAAGGCGGTGAGCAACGACCTGGCTTTCAAGCGCAAGTACAGAATAGGCACGGTCAATTCCATCAACTGGGCGCGTCTGCTGGCACAGGTGGTGTATTACTTTGCCGGTTACATCCAGGCAACGGAGTCCAACAGCCAGAAGGTCAGCTTTACGGTGCCCAGCGGCAACTTTGGCAACGTGTGTGCCGGGCATGTGGCACGCATGATGGGGCTTCCCATCCACCAACTGGTGGTGGCGACCAACGAGAACGACGTGCTGGACGAGTTCTTCCGCACTGGGGTGTACCGGGTGCGCGGCAGTGCCGACACTTATGAAACGTCCAGCCCGTCGATGGACATTTCCAAGGCCAGCAACTTCGAGCGCTTCGTTTTCGACCTGCTGGGCCGTGACGCGGCGCAGACCAAGGCACTGTTCGGCGAAGCGCTGGGGCGCGAGGGCAGGTTTGACCTGAGCAGCAACCCTCATTTCGCACAGGCCGCCAGCCGTTACGGCTTCGTCAGCGGCAAGAGCACGCATGCCAACCGCCTGGCCACCATTCGCGACACCTGGGAGCGCTTTGGCCAGATGATCGACACCCACACCGCCGACGGCGTGAAGGTGGCGCGCGAGCACCAGACCGCTGGCGTGCCCATGGTGGTGTTGGAGACGGCGCTGCCGATCAAGTTTGCAGAGACCATCGTCGAGGCACTGGGCCGCGAGCCCGAGCGTCCGGCGAAGTTCAATGGCATTGAGGCGCTGCCCAAGCGCGTGCAGGTGATGCCTGCGGACGTGGAAAAGGTGAAGGCCTACATCTCCAGCCATTGCAATGACTGAAGCCAAACCTGCCCGTCCTGGCCTGATGCTGCTGGAGGACGCCCTGGCGGCCTTGCTGGCCACGGTTCAGGCTGTGCCGGAGGTGGAGGAGGTGGCGACGTTCGACGCGGACGGGCGTGTGTTGGCGCAGGATTTGGTTTCTGCCCTGGACGTGCCGGGCCACGACAACACTTCGATGGATGGCTACGCCGTGCGCGTGGCCGACCTGAGGGCCGCAGCAGGCGGGGCCTTGCCTGTGTCGCAACGCATTCCGGCAGGCCATTTCGGTCCAGAGCTGCAGCCCGGCACCGTGGCCCGCATCTTCACGGGCGCGCCTGTACCTGCTGGTGCCGACGCCGTGGTGATGCAGGAAGAGGCCGAGGTGACGGGGGACTTGAATGGAGTGCCTCAGGTGCGCTTCAAGACCTTGCCCGAGGCAGGGCAGTGGATTCGCCGCCAAGGCGAGGACGTGCGGCGTGGCGAGGTGGTGCTGACCAAGGGCACAAAGCTGGGCCCGGCGGAACTGGGGCTGGCTGCCAGCATGGGTTTTGCGCACCTGAGCGTTACCCGCCGTGTGCGCGTGGCACTGTTTTCCACGGGTGACGAACTGGTGATGCCGGGAGAGGTGCCGCCCGAACAGATGAAGCCTGGAGCCATCTACAACTCCAACCGTTTCTTCCTGCGCGCGCTGTTGCAGCGCCTGGGCTGCGAGGTGAGCGACCTGGGCATCGTGCCCGATCAACGTGACGCGACGCTCGCTGCGCTGCGTTCGGCCGCCCAGGCGCACGATGTGATCCTCACCAGCGGCGGTGTGTCGGTGGGCGAGGAAGACCACATCAAACCTGCTGTGCAGCAACTGGGCGGGCTGGACCTGTGGCAGATTGGCATGAAGCCGGGCAAGCCGTTTGCACACGGCTGGGTGGCGCGGACCGAGGGCGGTGGCCGCTGCCATTTCGTTGGCTTGCCGGGCAATCCGGTGTCCAGCTTCGTGACCTTTTTGCTGCTGGTGCGGCCCTTCCTGCGTCGGCTGCAGGGCGTGGTGGGTGCGCAGGCCGATGGGCTGCCCGTGCCTCAACGCATGGTGGCGCACTTTGAGTTGCCCAAGGGCGACAAACGCCGCGAATTCCTGCGCGTCAAGCGCGATGCCGAAGGCGGGTTGGCGCTGTTCCCCAACCAGAGTTCGGGGGTATTGACCTCTGTGGTGTGGGGGGATGGCCTGGTGGACAATCCGCCGGGGCGTGCCATCGCGTATGGTGACGAAGTGAGCTTTCTGTCTTTCGATTCGCTGCTTTCCTGATCTGCCCATGACCATTCAAGTGCGTTTCTTTGCTGCCATCCGCGAGGCGGTGGGTATGGCCTCTTTGACGCTGGACACGCGCGCTGCCAGCGTGGGTGAACTGCGCGACGAGCTGATTGGCCGTGGCGGCGCGTGGGCCGAAGCTCTGGCCCGCGGCAAGGCCGTGCGTGCGTCGCTGAACCAGGTGATGGTGGACGAGACGGCACCTTTGGCGCCGGGTGCAGAGGTGGCGTTTTTTCCCCCGGTCACTGGTGGTTGAGGGGAATGCCATGACCGCCTCCAGCCGCGTCAGTATCCAGACCGAAGACTTTGACCTGAACGCCGAGGTGCATGCCTTGCGCAGCCAGGACGCCCGCGTGGGTGCGGTCTGCGCATTTGTGGGCACCGTGCGTGACCGCAATGACGGCCAGAGCGTGTCCACGATGGAGCTGGAACACTACCCCGGCATGACGGAAAAGGCCATCGAGGCGATGATCGACGAGGCTTTCCGCCGCTTCGACATCTGTGGCGCACGGGTGATCCACCGCGTGGGCCTGTTGCAGCCGCTGGACCAGATCGTGCTGGTGGCGGTGACTTCGGCCCACCGGGGCGAGAGCTTCCAGGCCTGCGAATTCCTGATGGACTACCTGAAGACGCAGGCACCGTTCTGGAAGAAGGAGCAGACGCCCGAGGGCGCCCGCTGGGTGGATGCCCGCGTGAGCGACGATGCGGCCTTGGCCCGCT
>CAMLOF010000327.1 GCA_946481585.1 uncultured Macromonas sp.
TGCGTGCCGGGCTGCAGCGCCTGGCCGACCTGACCGAAGCCGACGAGTTCATGCTTGTCAGCGATGTGTACGACCCTGCGCTGCGCCTGCGCTCGTTGGACATTGCCGCTGCGGCGATGCGGGGATAATTCCGCCATGGCAAACAGACAACGCGTGGTGGTGGGCTTGAGCGGCGGCGTGGATTCCGCCGTGAGCGCCTGGCTGCTCAAACAACAGGGTTACGAAGTCATCGGCATCTTCATGAAGAACTGGGAAGATGACGACGACAGCGAGTACTGCTCCAGCCGCCAGGACTGGCTGGACGCGGCCAGCGTGGCTGACGTGATCGGCATCGACATCGAGCACGTGAACTTTGCTGCCGAGTACAAGGACCGCGTGTTCGCCGAGTTCCTGCGCGAATACCAGGCGGGCCGCACGCCCAACCCCGACATCCTCTGCAACGCCGAAATCAAGTTCAAGGCCTTCCTGGACCACGCCTTCGCGCTGGGTGCCGAAAAGATTGCCACCGGGCATTACGCGCGCGTGCGCTTCAACGAAGGCACGGGCAAGCACGAGCTGCTCAAGGGCCTGGACCCTTTGAAGGACCAGAGCTACTTCCTGCACCGGCTCAACCAGGCGCAGCTTTCCAAAACGATCTTCCCCGTGGGTGAGCTGCCCAAGACCGAGGTGCGCCGCATTGCCGCCGAAATCGGGCTGCCCAACGCGAAGAAGAAGGACTCCACCGGCATCTGCTTCATCGGTGAGCGGCCGTTCCGCGATTTCCTCAACCGCTACATCCAGAAGGAACCCGGCGCCATCCGCGACGACCGGGGCCGTGAGATCGGCCAGCACGTTGGCCTGAGCTTCTACACCCTGGGTCAGCGCCAGGGCCTGGGCATAGGCGGCGTGAAGGAAAAAGGCGCAGCCAAGGGCGGCGGCGAACACGCGCCATGGTTCGTGGCCCGCAAAGATATTGCCACCAACACCCTTTGGGTGGTGCAGGGGCATGACCACCCCTGGCTGTTGTCACCGCGCCTGACGGCAGAAGATGCAAGCTGGGTGGCCGGTGAACCGCCCGCCCTGAACGCCTGCGGCGCCAAGACGCGCTACCGTCAGGCCGACGCGGCATGCAGCGTGGCCCAAGCGAGCGCGACCGGTTTCACGCTCGACTTTGCCGAGCCGCAATGGGCCGTGACGCCCGGCCAGAGCGCCGTGCTTTATGACGGTGAGGTGTGTTTGGGTGGCGGCGTCATCCACAGCGCCACAGCCACCGAGATGCCGCTGCCCGCCATTGCGGCGCCGCAGCGCACGCGCCACCGGCCCGCGCCAAAGAAAACCAGCGCCGCGCGCTGATTCAGGCCGCCAGGCTCACGCGGTCGCGCCCGCCCTGCTTGGACTGGTACAGCGCCGCGTCCGCGCGGCCCAGCCAGTCGTTGGCGCTTTCCTGCCCGCGCCACAGCGCCGCGCCCGCCGACACGGTGATGCTCAGCACCACGTCAGGGGCGTTGCGTTTGCGCAACTTCATGGCCTTGGTCTGGTTACGCACCCTCTCGGCCAGCTGCGCTGTGCGTTCCAGCGTAGCGTGCGGCAGCAGAATCGCAAATTCCTCGCCGCCGTAACGTGCCACCACATAGCCCGGGTCGGTCACGGTCAGGCGCAGCAACTCGCCCATGGCGGCCAGAACCTGGTCACCCACCAAGTGGCCGTGCTGGTCATTGATGTGCTTGAAGTGATCAATATCCAACATCACCAACCCGTGGCTGACGTTGGGCACCCTCGACTGGTGCAAGAGCTTGTCCAGCTGGTGGTCCAGCCCTTTGCGGTTGAGCACACGCGTCAGGCTGTCCAGAAACACCTCTTCGCGGGCGCGTTGCAGGTCGGCACGCAGGCGTTCGATCTCGCGTTCGCTGGCGTCCACCTGGGCCTGCAGCGCCGCCGCGGAATGCTGCATGTCCTGGCTGTGGCGCAAGGCTTGTTCCACATGCTGCTGCAGCACGGGTGAGCCCTCTGCCTGCAGGGCGGTGGTCAAGCCGTGGAGCTGCGCGCCAAAGGCGCCTGCACGGTCTCCGGTACGCCTCACAGTCTCGGCCATGCCCGCCATCACCTGCTGGAAATCCCGGCTGATGCGGTCCATGGTCTTGTCATCCACGCCCGCTATATGCTCTCGGTACAGGCGCTGCACGGTCGCATCGCTCAATCGCCCTTCGGTTTCGCAAAAATGCAATAACGCGTCGGACAATCGGGCATTCATGCCAGCGACATGTTCGTAAAAGACGGTGTAGGTGACGGGGTGAAACGCGGCGTCGTGTCGAGCCATTTCCGCCAGAGCGGCGCGCAGCCATTCGGCGCTTTTTTCTTTGGGTTCGGTGTAGAGCATCTGATGGCGCTTCCCGGCGACCCCCTGAAATGATTCCATTTTTATTGTTTTTTGGATTGTATACGCATACCGCACGCATGGTCAACACAAACATGCCACACTCATCATTAAAGGAGTTCACGTCATGACCACCTCTGCCACCGTTCAGCAACCCCGACAGGTCGAGCACCTGGTGATCGGCCAAGCCACCTCTGACGGCGCTGGTGTGAAGCTGACCCGCGTGCTGACGCAAAACCTTCAGCAGCGGCTGGACCCCTTCCTGATGCTCGACGCCTTTGGCAGTGACAACCCGGACGACTACATTGCAGGCTTTCCCGACCACCCGCACCGGGGCTTCGAGACCGTGACCTACATGATTGCGGGGCGCATGCTGCACCGCGACAGCGCAGGCCATGAGGGCCTCTTGGAAAACGGCGGCGTGCAGTGGATGACGGCCGGGCGCGGCGTGATCCACTCCGAGATCCCCCAGCAGGAAAACGGCGTGATGGAGGGCTTCCAGCTCTGGCTCAACCTGCCAGCGCGCGACAAGATGTGCCC
>CAMLOF010000328.1 GCA_946481585.1 uncultured Macromonas sp.
CTGCACCGGCTGGCAATGCAGGTGTGCCGCGCTTGCGGCTCGCGTCAGGGTTGAGGGCAGGCCGCTTCGCGGAAGGCGCGCGGCGAGAGCCCTGTGTGCTCGCGGAACACTCGGCTGAAATGCGCGCTGTTGTTGAAGCCCCAGGACATGGCAATGTCGGTGATGGTGCGCGATGCCAGCGCGGCGTTGTTCAGGTCGCGAATGCAAGCTTGCAGGCGGCGGCGCAGGATGTAGTGGGCCAGTGAGTCTTCCTCATCGGCAAACGCGTTGTGCAGGTGGCGCTTGCTGCAATTGAGTGCCTGGGCAATGCGTTCTATCGAGAGGTCCGGGTCGCGGAGGTGTTTGCCAATGTGCTCGCGGATGCGGTCGCGGAACGCTTCCAGCTGCGTGGCTGCGTTTTCCCGGCCAGCCAGCTCCAGCAGGGACAGGCGCACCAGCTCAACGATGGTTTCTCCCGCGCCGCGTGCGCTTGCCGCGCTCATGGATGGCAGTTCCAGGTAGGTGCTGCGCATGGTTTCCAGCGCCACGCGCGAAATGCCGCTGGTGCCGCCCACCTGGCGAGCCATCAGGGGCTCCAGCCGCACGCCGCGTTCGGTGAGCTGCTCGCGCGGCAGCATCACGATGAGGTGTTCCACCCGTTCGGGATTGCCGATCTCGTAACTGCCCGCGGTGTCGTAGATCGTCCAGCCACCTGGGCGTACCCAGGCCTGGCGACCGTGCTGTTCCACCGCCGCGCTGCCACGCCAGGGCGCCACGATCTTGAGGTAGTCGGTTTCGCTCCTGCGTGCCAGTTCCGGGCTGCGCAGTACACGGTGGCGGTTGGCTTCGAGCTTGGTCATGACCACGTCGCCCGCGCGAGAAGCCGACATGTGGCCGTCGAAGTCGGTGTCACCGTACAGGTCGGACTCCAGCCCGGCGAAGTGGGACCAGATCCATTCCCGCCAGGCGTCGGCCCGCTCCCGGGGGCTGACTTCGTCAGTGCTCATCACGGTGGAGGGTTGCATGAGGGGCTCCGTCACAGGGCGAGAGGCTCATTATGTCGCTGCGTCCAAGCCCTTGGGGGCATGCGGGTTCAGGGTTAACCCGGTGCGGTTTGCACTGCCAGACAAGTGCCAAGTGCACGCTTGGCAAAGCGGCGCGGCATGGGTTTTTCTACGATGGCTGCATTCCAACCAGAGCATTGCAAGGAGACATGCCGTGGTACTTCCGAACCGTAGAACCGTACTGCAGGGCACAGCCGCGACGATCGGTGCCCTGTCTGTGGCGCCACATCTGCTGGCCCAGTCCGGCCCCGTGCGCGTGGGGTATTCCATGTCGCGTACCGGGCCTTGGACGGGTGGAGCTCAAACCAGCCAGGAGCCCAACTACCTGATGTGGGCAGAGCAGCAGAACAAGGCTGGGGGGCTGAGTGTGAAGGGCGTGCGTCGGCCCATTGAACTCATCAGCTATGACGACCGCAGCGACGTCGAAACGGTGATCCGCACCTACGAGAAGCTCATGGGCAGCGACAAGGTGGATCTGGTGCTGCCGCCCTGGGGCAGTGGTGCCAACTTTGCGGTTGCGCCCTTGGCCAATCGCTACGGCTACCCCTTCCTGGCACCCACGGCACTGTCACGGCGCCTGGTGGAGATGAAGCTGCCCTATTTCTTCCTGTTGCTGCAGCAACCCGCACCCATGGTGGGCGCCATGATCGACATGTTCAAGGCCAATGGCGTGAAGACCCTGGCCTGCATCTACGTGGACGACCTGTTCGGGCTGGAGAATTTTGCGGCGCTCAAGGTGGCGCTGCAGGGCAGCGGCATCACCATGGTGGAAGACAAGAGCTACCCTGGCGGCGTGAAAGACCTTTCGCCCGTGCTGCGCTCGATGAAGGACAAGGCGCCCGATGCCTTTGTTGGCTTCACCTACCCGCCAGACACCATTCTGGCCAGCCGCCAGGCCAAGGAAACTGGCTTCAATCCGAAGTTCTTCTATGCGTCGGTGGGCACGGCCTTCCCGCTCTACAAGCAGGTGATGACGCCCGCCGGTGCCGAAGGTGTGCTGGGCATGGGTTCGTGGAACAGCAAGACGAGTGCAGGCGCCAAGGCGTACTTTGACGCTCACGTGGCCAGCCAGAAGAAGGAGCCGGACCGCTGGGCCAGCGGCGCGTGCTGGGCGGGGCTGGAGATCCTCACTGCCGCCGTAGGTAAGGTGGGCCTGGACCGCAAGGCCATCCGCGACTACGTGGCAGGCAACACCCACAAGACCATCCTCGGTGACATCCGCTTCAACGGCAGCGAAAACGTGGGCACCCCTGGCACCGTTGGGCAATGGCAGAAGGGTGAATTTGAGGTGGTTTGGCCCAAGCAGGTGGCCACCGCCACACTCAACCCCAGCAAGCCGGCCTGGTAAGGCGCCTTCGCTGAAACAGCTCCTGCGCCAGTGCCCTTTGGTACTGGCCCGGGTCAGGCATTTTCTTTACATATCTCCATGTCCTTTTTTGCCTGGATCGAGCTGATCGCGTCCGGTCTCATCACCGGGGGCATCTACGCACTCGTCGCCTTGGGTCTGAACCTCCAGTACGGGCTGATGCGCATCTTGAACATTGCGCACGGTGAGTTTCTGATGGTTGGGGCCTTCCTCACCTGGATGGTGCAAACCGAGTTTGGCCTGTCACCCTTGCTGATGCTGCCGGTCTCGTTCGGGTTGCTGATGGCCCTGGGCCTGGCCGTGCACTGGCTGTGCTTTCGCCGCCTCACTGCCACCTCGCCCAACCTGGACGTGTTCGAAGCGCGGGGGCTGATGGTGGCCTTCGGCCTGATGTTCCTGGTGCAGAACTTCGTTTCCTACGTGTGGGGCGGTGACCTGCGCGGCTACGACTACCTGACCGAGCCGGTGGCGA
>CAMLOF010000329.1 GCA_946481585.1 uncultured Macromonas sp.
TCCCATTCCACGCCGCTGATGCCGCTCACGTCACGCTCGTTGACCTGCGTGAGCATGTGGTGCAGGCCATGGCCGAATTCGTGGAAGAGGGTGATGACGTCGTCGTGGGTGAGCAGCGGCGGCTTGCCACCAACGCCTTCGGCGAAGTTGCACACCAGGTGGGCCACAGGCGTTTGCAGGGCGGCGTTGTCGGGGCGCAGCCAGCGGGCGCGCACGTCGTCCATCCAGGCGCCGCCGCGTTTGCCGTTGCGCGCGCCAGGGTCCAGGTAGAACTGGCCGACGAGCTGGGTTGAGCCATTGCCGGTGGCTCGTTCGATGCGGAAGAACTGCACGCCGGGGTGCCACACGGGAGCCGTGTCGGGGTGGATGCTCACCTCAAACAGCGTTTCTACGATGTGGAACAGGCCCTGCAGCACCTTGGGTGCGGTGAAATAGGGCTTCACGTCCTGTTCGCTGTAGGCGTAACGAGCCTGGCGCAGTTGTTCGCCAACGTAGGTCCAGTCCCAGGATTGCGGATCTTGCAGGCCCAGTTGCTCGGCAGCAAAGGCACGCATGTCGGCCAGGTCCTGTTCGGCATAGGGGCGGGCCTTGGCAGCCAGTTCACGCAGGAAGCGCACCACTTGCTCGGGGGAATCGGCCATCTTCGGCACCAGGGACACCGTGGCAAAGTCAGGGTAGCCCAGCAGTTCGGCCTCTTCCTGGCGCAGGGCCAGGATCTCGCGGATGAGGGCCGTGTTGTCGAACTTGACGCCATCGGGCACTTCGGCGCAGTTGGCCTGGTCGCTGGCACGCGTGCCGTAGGCACGGTACAGCCGCTCGCGCAGGGCGCGGTTGCGCCCGAACTGCATGACGGGCAGGTAGCAGGGCAGCTTCAGGGTGATCTTGTGGCCGCTTTTGCCCTCAGTTTCGGCGGCGGCGCGGGTGGCGGCCAGCACATCTTCGGGCAGGCCGTCCAGCTCTTCGGTGGTGGCGTAGTAGGCGTAGGCGTCGGTCGCGTCCAGGGCGTTCTCGCTGAACTTCTGGCTCAGCTCGGCCTGGCGTTCCTGGATGGCCGCGAAGCGTTCCTTGGCCGCGCCTTGCAGTTCGGCGCCGCCCAGCACAAAGCCGCGAATGGCGTTCTTGTGGGCCTGGGCCTGTTCAGTCGTCAGACGGGCCGGGTCCATGGCCTTGTACTTGGCGTACAGGCGCTCGTCGGCACCCAGTCGGGTGAAGAACTCGGTCACCTTGGGCAGGGCCGCGTTGTAGGCGGCGCGCAGCTCGGGCGTGTCGGCCACGGCGTTGAGGTGCCCGACGGCACCCCAGGCGCGCCCGAAGCGTTCGGTAGCCACATCCAACACCTGCGCCATGCGCTCCCATTCGGCAGGGAAGTCCGCCGCCGTCACAGTCTCCAGCGCTGCATCGGCAGCCTTCAGCAGTTCATCGACTGCTGGCGCCACATGCTCGGGGCGGATGGCGTCAAAGCGCGGCAGGTCGGAGAAGTCGAGCAGGGGGTTGGCGCCCTGCAGGGCGGACGTTTCGGTGGCTGTGGTGGCGTTCATCTGGGGCACTTGGGGCTGGTGTGTTCGGTTTGCAAGGCTATCGCGAGCAAAGGAACCCCGCGGCCGGCAGGGCCAGGCCACAGGGCCGCACAGGTCACTTCTGCGTGGTCTTCTTCACGCTTTTTTGCGTGGGTTTCTTGGCGCGCTTGATCAAGCCGCCAGGCGTCAGACGTTCGTTGCCCAGCACCCGCACCATCTTCACCTCGGGGCGCTGGCCGCCTTTCTTGCTGTACTTCAGGATCTTGACGTCGCGTGGGCCCGGCATGCGGTCTTCGTCAGCGGTCTTTTCCTTTTCGGGGATGGGGCGCCAGAGCACCAGCAGCTTGCCGATGTGCTGGATAGGCGCCGCGCCGAGTTCGTCGGCGAGCGTCTGGAGGTAGCCCTCGCGCGCAGTGCGGTCGTCGGAAAAAACGCGCACCTTGATCAGGCCGTGGGCCTTCAGGGCGGCGTCCACTTCCTTCTTGACGGCGGGGGTCAGGCCGTCGCCGCCGATGAGCACGACGGGGTCGAGATGATGAGCGTCGGCGCGGTGGACCTTGCGCTGGGCGGGGGTGAGTTCAATTTGAGCCATGTGCCGATTATCCGGCATACCCCTATTAAAGTGGGCTGCGCTACATTGGCTGCATGGAAGCTGCTGTTCCCCGCCACGTTTTGCCCGTGCTGGTGTTTGCCCAGTTCGCTGGCACTTCGCTGTGGTTTGCCGTCAACGCGGTAATGCCCGACCTGCAACGCGAACTGGGTTGGCCTGCCACGTTGGTGGGCACGCTCACGTCTGCCTTGCAGTTCGGTTTCATTGCTGGCACGCTGGTTTTTGCCTTGCTTGCAGTGGCAGACCGGTTTGCGCCGCGCAAGGTGTTTCTGGTGTGCGCCCTGGCTGGCGCCGCCTGTACCTTGGGCGCCTGGGCCATGGTGCGGGATCAGCAGGCGCTGATCTTCTGGCGGTTCCTTACCGGCTTTTGTCTGGCGGGCATCTACCCGGTGGGCATGAAGATCGCTTCGCAGTGGTACTCGCGCGGCCTGGGGGCGGCGCTGGGCTTGCTGATCGGCGCGCTGGTGCTCGGGTCGGCCAGCGCCCACGCCCTGCGAGCCCTGGGAGATGCTCTGCCCTGGGACTGGTTGATGCTGGGTGTCGCCGCACTGGCCGCTGTGGGCGGCCTGGTGCTCTATACCGGCTTGGGAGATCCGCCGAACGTCACCCCGCGGTTACAGCGCCTGGATTGGCGTGCCCTGGCCACCCTGTGGACCGACCGCCGGGTACGCAGTTCGGTGCTGGGCTACTTCGGTCACATGTGGGAGCTCTACACCATGTGGGTGATGGTTCCGCTGGTGCTGGCCACGC
>CAMLOF010000330.1 GCA_946481585.1 uncultured Macromonas sp.
ACACCGTTGCCGAGTTGATCGACTCGCTGGCCGACCCTGCTGACGACACCAACACCCCGACCAGCGCCTGACGCCCCTTGCGCTTTTGTTCAGGGGTTTTGGTTCAAGCAGCCGCCCCTTCGAACCGGGGGAACAGCACGTTGTTTTCCAGGTGAATGTGCTGCATCAGGTCGTCGGTCAGGCGTGCGGTGCCCGCAAATAGCGCACGCCAGGTGTTGCAGGCGCCTTCAGGCGGCGTGTGGTCGTTCGTCAGCTGGCTCAGCCGATCCAGTTGCTCGCCGTGGCTGGTGTGTTCGTGCCGCATCACGCCAATGGGCTGCGCTGCCATGGGGTGGCCGCCACGCTTGAGCATGGGGAACAGAATGTTCTCCTCCTTGGCCATGTGGTCCAGCAGCTCGGCCTCAACCCCTTCCAAAAAGTCAGCCAGCCCGGCAGGCACCTGCGGGTGGTCGCGGTGCACGGCCTCCACCCGGCGCGCCATGCGGATGAGTTCTGGCAACTGCACGCGGTGCACCTCGTGGTAACGGGTCAGGATGTGGTCGATCAACTCGCTGCTGGGCGCGCTCAGCTGCGGCTCGGGTGCCTCCTGCGCCAGCTCTTCCAGTTCCTGGCGCACGGCGTCCAGGTCCAGCCCCTTGGTGGTGCAAGCCTCTTGCAGCGTCACGTGGCCGCCACAGCAGAAGTCCAGTTTCAAGCGGCGCAGCACGGCGGTGGCGCCGGGCAAGTCCACGGCAATGCGGCCCAGGCTCTGCCCGGCAAGGTCAACAGCGGTAGGGGTGAGGACGGTATCCATGGCTTGCTTCCTTTAAATATGCATTTGATGTGCGCATTTTAAAAGGATAAGATGCATACAAGATACTTATTCAACTTTGGCAGTGGGGTTTTATGCGCCTGACCCAGTGGACCGATTACAGCCTGCGTGTGCTGATGTACTGCGCGGCCACGCAGGAGCGTGCCCAGGCTGCCACGGTGGCCGAGATTGCCGAGGCGCATGGCATTTCGCGCCACCACCTGACGAAGGTGGTGATGGCCCTGGCCTCGCAGGGCTGGATCGTGACGCTGCGCGGGCGCGGCGGCGGCCTGCGCCTGGCCCGGCCCGCCGAACAGATTGTGCTGGGCGAGGTGGTGCGCCAGACCGAGAGCGACTTCGACATGGTCGAGTGCTTTGACAGTGCGCGCAACACCTGCCGCATCGACGGCCTGTGCGGCCTGAAGGGTGTGCTCAGGCGCGCCACCGACAACTACCTGGCCACGCTGGACGGTGTGACGCTGGCGGACCTGGTGCCTGCTACAGGGGAAGCCGTGCCGCTACCCTGGCCTGCACCTACCGCGCGCTGAACGGCGACAGCCTCACCCGCAAGACCCCAGCTGCCCGCATTGCGTGCAGTAGTCGCAGCCGTCCTTTCGGATGACCGCGTGCGCGCCGCACTCGCCGCACTTCTTGCCCGCCATCACGGGCGGTGGAGGCGGCATGGCAGGCTCATCCTCCGGCTCGGGCAAGGGCAGGCTGAGTTGATCGCGCAGCTCGTTCTGGCGCGCGCGCTGCGCCAATATGTTCTGCACCGCGTAGGCAATGGCCGCCACCTCGGAGTCGTGCCACATGGGCACCACGGTGCCGTCGTCCTTGCGGTGGGTGCCCAGGCGCACGGGGCCCCGGTCCCAGATGACCTTGCGCATGTCGCTCAGCGCCCGCTCCAGGAAGCCGCCGCGCGCCGCCAGCGACAGCAGCCGCATGCTGGAGGTGATCCACTGCTGCGACTCGCCGCTCTGCCCCACGGGCATGAAGAACTCCACGGCGCGGTCCACCGTCTCTTTGCCGTTGCCAGTAGGCACGGGCAGGAAGGACACGATCAGGTACAGCGTCTTGTGGCCTTCCTGGGTCCAGTACTCCACCTTCTCGGCCACGGCAGAGAGCGCACCCTTGGGGCGGCTTTCGATCACCGTGCGCATGGGGTCCACCGCAGGTGCAGCAGCCGTGGGCGCGGCAGCTGCAGCCGTGGGGGTCACGGTTGGCGCTGCCGGTTGAACCTCCAGCACCGCGCCCAGAATGTCGTTGGGCCGGTAGGTGGCCAGCCCCTTCAGGCGCGCGGTCCAGGCCTGCAGGTACAGGTCCTTGAAGTGTTCGTAGGGGTAGTCCGCGGGCACATTCACCGTCTTGGAAATGGACGTGTCGATGAAGGGCTGCACCGCCTCCATCATGGCGATGTGCTCGCTGGCCGACATCTCCAGCGCCGACACGAACGACGGTGGAAGCTTGGCGGTATCGCCCCCCAACATGCGCCACAGGCGCCAGGCGTGATCTTCCACGGTGTATTCGCTGCGGCTGCCGTCGGCCTCGCGCTTCTTGCGCGTGTAGGTCCACGAGAACGCGGGCTCGATGCCGTTGGAGGCGTTGTCGGCAAACGCCAGGCTGACCGTGCCCGTGGGCGCGATGGACAGCAGGTGGCTGTTGCGGATGCCGTGCTGGCGGATGAGCGCCTGCACTTCAGCGGGAAGGCGGCTGGCAAAGGTGCCCTCGGCCAGGTAGCCGTCGGCGTCAAACGACGGGAAGACGCCCTTTTCCTGCGCCAGCGCCACGGAAGCGCGGTAGGCCGCGTCGCGCATGGTTTCGGCAATGCGCGCGGCCATGTGGCGGCCTTCCTCGCGGTCGTAGCGCAACCCCAGCAGCGTGAGCGTGTTGCCCAGCCCGGTGAAGCCCACACCTATGCGCCGCTTGGCCTGGGCCTCGTCACGCTGCTGCGGCAACGGCCACCAGGTCACGTCCAGCACGTTGTCCAGCGCGCGCACCTGCAGGGCCACGGAGCGCTCGAAGGCATCGAAGTCGAAGCGCGCACCGCCGCCTTTGTCGAACGGGTGGCGCACGAAGCGTGTCAGCAC
>CAMLOF010000331.1 GCA_946481585.1 uncultured Macromonas sp.
TCAGAGCTTGACTGCGCTGATGTAGCTGTCGTAGCGCCACTCGGAGAAGCGGCTCCACAGGATCTGGTCGCGCTGGAATGCACGCATGTCCTGGTGGATCTTCTTGAAGGTGGGGGACTTGGCTTCGTGCTCGGCAAAAACCTGCATGGAGGCCTTGAAGCCCGCATCCATGAGTTCTTTCGAGAAAGCTTTGAGCTTGGTGCCAGCAGACACCAGTCGCTTGAGGGCAATGGGGTTCTGGGCGTCGTACTTGGACGTCATGTCACGCGCGGCGACCGCACCCGCAGCACGCACGATAGCCTTGTTCTCTGCGGACAGAGCGTCGTAGGCCTTCTTGTTGATGAAGAATTCCAGCTCGGCGCCACCTTCCCACCAGCCGGGGTAGTAGTAGAACGGGGCGACCTTGTTGAAGCCGAGTTTTTCGTCATCGAACGGTCCGACGAATTCGGTGGCGTCCAGGGTGCCTTTTTCCAGAGCCTGGTACACCTCGCCAGCCGGCATGTTCTGTGCCACCACGCCCAACTTGGCCATGGCTTCACCGAACAGGCCGCCGCCCATGCGCATCTTCAAACCTTTGAGGTCGGCCACGGTCTTGATCTCTTTGCGGTACCAGCCACCCATTTGCGTGCCGGTGTTGCCAGAGCTCATGGAGACGATGTTGTACTGGCTGTAGAACTCGTCCAGCAGCTTGCGGCCATTGCCGTGCTCCATCCAGGCGTCCATGTGGCGGGCGGTCAGGCCGAAAGGAACAGCGCAACCGAACGCGAACACAGGGTCTTTGCCGGTGAAGTAGTAAGGCGCTGTCTGCGCCATTTCCACGGCGTTGTTCTGCAGGGCGTCTACCACACCGAAGGCGGGCACCAGATCGCCTGCCGCATGCACGGAAACTTCAAACTTGCCACCAGACAGTGCTTTCACCGTTTCGGAGAATTTCTCGGCAGCACCGAAAATGGTGGGCAGAGATTTAGGGAAGCTGGAAGCCAGGCGCCAACGCACGGCGGCTTGTGCGTGGACGGCCGGGGCGGCACCTGCGGCCAGGATGCCAGCAACGCCAGCGTTCTTGATCAGGGAACGGCGATCCATTCGGTCAGTACTCCTTGGTATGTTGAGTTTGAAAAACGTGAGATATGCCACCATACCAGATCGGGTAAACCCTAGTGGTGACCGATGTGACAGGGGGCAGGCAAGCCAGTATGGCGGGGAAAGGGAAACATCATGAGTGTACGTAGTATTTTGAAGATGGGTGATCCTCGCCTTTTGCGGATTGCGCGACGTGTCGAGGTATTTGATACGCCTGAACTGCATGCCTTGTTGAAGGACATGGAGGACACGATGGCTGCTGCCAGTGGGGCAGGGCTTGCGGCCCCCCAGATTGGTGAGGACGTTCAAGTGGTGATATTCGGGACGGGCATGCCGAATCCTCGTTATCCCCAGGCGCCGGTCGTGCCGCGCACCGTGCTTGTTAACCCGGTCGTGGAGCCGCTTGGCGACGCCATGGAGAGTGACTGGGAGGGGTGTCTTTCGGTGCCAGGGCTGCGAGGCTGGGTTCCGCGATACCAGCGCGTGCGGTACAGCGGGTTCGACGAACTGGGCCGCCCCATTGAACGCGAGGTTGACGGTTTTCATGCCAGGGTGGTGCAGCACGAATGCGACCACCTCACCGGGCGGCTTTACCCCACGCGAATGACCGATTTCACGCGGTTCGGGTTCACCGAGGTGCTCTTCCCTGGGCTGCTTGGCTCGGAGGACGATTGAGTTTGGGAATCATTTTTAGCTTATTGATTGATGTAAACACTAATAAGCAAATATTTGTGTTGAAAGAAAATAACAAAAGTCTAAAATCCCCCCTGATTTCTTGGTGACAGTTCATCATGCTCTACGGAGAAAGTATGGCGGTCCAAGCTCAGCTCGACGAACCCCGGTGGCCTGAAGTGGATGATTACGTTGCGACCGTCCGCAAAGGGGATGGCAGCCGTTACATGAGCGACCATGAAGAGCGCATGAGCGACGTGGTCTGGTGGGAGCAGACCAAGCCAGTGCGCCCCAAGCGCTTGATCAGTCTTGAGGAATTTGGTGACTGGCGCTTTTCAAAGTTCGATGAACTCCAGTGATCCGCTGAGTATGGGGCGGCAAAGGATCTTGTAGCCGTCGGCGTCAAAAGCTGGAGCGGTCCGGTCAAGGGCTTGGCCCTGTTCCACACGCTCGACAGTTCCCAGGTAGCACCAGTTCCGGATGACATGGATTTGTGTCATCGCCTCCCACTTTTCTATCAGCCCGATGGCTCCAGGGTAGGGCCAGCAGGCAAGCCTGATGTTTTCCAGCGCCGTCCGAAGGCGCATTTCGTGGGTTTGTGAGTCTTCCTGTCCTGTACATGCGCCAGCGCATTGCTTGAGCATGGATCTGAAACATCCCCGGTCGGCGTTGAGTTTCTCAAGGCCCAAGAGGCCATAGCACAAACGGTGGTCGTCAGCGAGCTTGCGCAGGCTTTCCAGGGCAGCGTGGCGGCTGGCGAAGAGCCCGTACAGGTCGGGTTCGGTCGCGAAGTCGACGTCTTTGGAGTACACAACTTCCGGGGTGCCAGAGCTTGGCAGGCGCAATGAGCAGAGTTGGCGGTTGCGGCGCAGTTTCTGGTTGAACAGAGGGTGCTGTTGTTTGATAAGCTGGGCTTCCAGCAGCAATGCGCCTATTTCCCCGGCTGTGCGGACGTGTGTGATGCGAGTCGCTTGGCGCAACATGCGCGCTTCATCAGGATTGCGCAGATGGGAGAGCAGGCGAGCGCGGAGGTTCACGCTCTTGCCTATGTAAAGCGGCAGTCCACCTTCCTTTCCGTGGAAGGTGTAGACCCCGGGGGCGTTGGGTGCCGCCTCC
>CAMLOF010000332.1 GCA_946481585.1 uncultured Macromonas sp.
ACGGCGCAGGCCGTGCGCAATGGCCTGGCCATGGTGGAACTGCCCGGGCGCTTCCAGATCGTGCCCGGCCAGCCCACGCTGGTGCTGGACGTGGCGCACAACCCCCATTCCGTGGCGGCCCTGGCTGAAAACCTGGACGCCATGGGCTTTTACCCCACCACTCACGCGGTGTTTGGGGCCATGGCAGACAAAGACCTGCGTGTGATGTTCGAGCGGGTGGGCCCGCTGATCGATCGCTGGTACTTCACCGACCTGCCGCTGGCGCGCGCCGCCAAGGCGCTGGACCTGTCCGCCATCTGGCAGGGCACCAACCAGCGGCCCGACGTGCGCAGCAGCCAGCATGCCGACCCCCAGCAGGCGCTGGACGCGGCAGTCGCCCAGGCAGACCCGGCTGATAGAATCGTGGTTTTTGGTTCCTTCTTCACCGTAGGCGGCGTTTTGCGCAACGGGGTGCCCCGCCTGGCGGCCAGGCATTTGCAGCCCTGACGCCTCGAACCGACCGTTCGTGACGCTGCGCGGTCTTCCCAGAGCGAAACCGGCGAATGTTCAAACTCCGTCCAGGCGGGCAGGGCAATGCCAGCCCGTCGCAGCCACCCACCATCGAGGCGGTGCGCCGTCGTGCCCGGCATCGCCTCATCGGCGCGAGTGTGCTCGTGCTGGCTGGCGTGATCGGTCTGCCGCTGCTGTTCGACACGCAGCCGCGTCCCATCCCGGTAGACATCCCCATCGACATCCCGGCCAAGAACACGGCCAAGCCATTGAGCCTGCCTTCGGAAAAACCTCAGGCGTCGGCGGCCAAGGTTGATGGCCTGGCGGAAGGCGAAGAGGCCGTGGCCAAGACCCCGGCGAAAGTGGAGTCTTCGACTGCCTCTGCGCCCCAGGCACCCGCCAAGGTGGAAGCACCTGCCAAGACGGAAGCCCCCGCCAAACCCGAAACACCTGCCAGCAAGCCGGTGGAACCAACGCCTGCGCCTAAACCGGCACCCGCGCCAGAGCCAGCCAAACCGGCTGCCGCGCCCGCGCCAACAGACGCGGCACGTGCCCAGGCCCTGCTGGATGGCAAGGCCGCCTCGAATGCCCGCGTGGTGGTGCAGGTGGGTGCGTTCGCCGACCAGGCCCGTGCCCGCGAGGTGCGCCAGCGTCTGGAGCGCGCAGGCCTCAAGACCTACACCCACGTGGCCGACACGCCCGAAGGCAAGCGCATACGCGTGCGCCTGGGGCCCTTCGATACCCGGGCCGATGCCGAAAAGGCCGCGAACAAGGTCAAGGGCCTTGGTCTGCCCGCAGCCATCCTCACACTCTGATGGCTGCCGTCGACATCTTCCTGCTGCTGGTGTTGCTGGCGTCGGTGTTCATCGGCGTCTGGCGCGGCCTCGTGTTCGAGGTGCTCTCCGTGGCAGGGTGGGTGGCGGCTTTCTTCCTGGCGCAGTGGTATGCCGACGAGGCAGCTGCGCTGCTCCCGCTGGGCAACACGGCCGAACCCCTGCGTTACGCGGCGGGTTTTGCCGTGGTGTTCGTGGGTGTGGCCTTCGCGTCCGGCCTGCTGGCCTGGCTCATCAAGAAGGGTATCGAATCGGCAGGGCTGCGCCCGGTGGACCGCACGCTGGGGGCCGCCTTTGGCCTGCTGCGCGGCGTGGTCATCCTGCTGGCCGTGGCCCTGGTGGTGCACATGACACCGCTCAAAGACAACAATGACTGGCGTGCATCGGTGGGGGCGGCCTGGCTGGAAGCCGGACTGCATGCCGTCAAGGGCACCATGCCCGACAACCTAGCTCCCTATTTTCCCTGAGGACAATGCCATGTGTGGAATCGTCGCTGCGGTCAGCAGCTCTCCCGTCAATCAGCTGATCTACGATGCGCTGTTGCTGTTGCAGCACCGCGGGCAGGATGCTGCTGGCATCGTCACCCAGCTGGACCGCAAGTTCTTCATGCACAAGGCCAAAGGCATGGTGCGTGATGTCTTCCGTACCCGCAACATGCGTGCGCTGCCGGGCAACTGCGGCCTGGGCCAGGTGCGCTACCCCACGGCAGGCAATGCCTTCAGCGAGGAAGAGGCGCAGCCCTTCTACGTGAACGCGCCGTTCGGCATTGTGATGGCGCACAACGGCAACCTCACCAACGCCCACGCGCTGAAGAACGAGCTGTTCCAGCTGGACCACCGCCACATCAACACCGAGAGCGACTCCGAGGTGCTGCTCAACGTGATCGCCCACGAGCTGGAGAAGTCCACCCGTGGTGTTCCGCTGCAGGCCGATGACGTGTTTGCCGCCGTGCGCGAGGTGCACAAGCGCATCAAGGGTTCCTACGCCGTGGTGGCGCTGATTGCCGGGCATGGCCTGCTGGCCTTCCGCGACCCCTACGGCATCCGCCCCCTGTGCATGGGCCGCAGCAAGGACGGCACCGTGATGGTGGCCAGCGAGTCCGTTGCGCTGGAAGGCACCGGCCACGAGTTCGAGCGCGACATCGCCCCGGGCGAGGCGGTTTTCATCAGCCTGGACGGCCAGGTGAGCCGCCAGCAGTGCGCTGCGAACCCGCAGCTCTACCCCTGCATTTTCGAGTTCGTCTATCTGGCGCGGCCCGACTCCACCATGGACGGCATCTCGGTCTACCAGGCGCGCCTGAACATGGGCGAGACGCTGGCCAAGCGCGTGGTGTCCACCGTGCCGCCCGACCAGATCGACGTGGTCATTCCCATTCCCGAGTCCAGCCGCCCAAGCGCCACCGAACTGGCGCATCTGCTGGGCAAGCCCTATCGCGAAGGCTTCGTGAAGAACCGTTACGTGGGCCGCACCTTCATCATGCCCGGCCAGGCCGTGCGCAAGAAGTCCGTGCGCCAGAAGCTCAACGTGATTGCCAGCGA
>CAMLOF010000333.1 GCA_946481585.1 uncultured Macromonas sp.
CACGAGGTGGGCGACGCCCTGGCACGCCACCCCGGCATCGACCACATCAGCTTCACCGGCAGCCCGCGCGTGGGCACCGTGATCCAGCAGGTGGCCGCTGAACGCCATTGTCCTGTCACGCTGGAGCTGGGAGGCAAGGGGCCGCAAGTTGTGTTTGACGATGCCGACGTTGACGCGGCCTTGCCCTTCATCATCAACGCCATCGTGCAAAACAGCGGGCAGACCTGCAGCGCGGGCTCCCGCCTGCTGGTGCAACGCAGCCTGTACGAACCCTTGCTGGAACGCGTGGGCAATGCCTTTGGGCAGTTGCGCGCAGGCCCGCCTCAAATGGACCTGGACCTGGGGCCCCTGATCCGCCAGAGCCAGCAGGACCGCGTGCGAGCCTTTCTTGAACAGGCGCGCGCAGACGGCATTGCCACCGTGGCCCAAGGCCGCGTGGTGGACGACGCCCCGGCGACCGGCTACTACGCCGCGCCCACCTTGCTGCGCGACGTGCCCGTGCACCACCGTCTGGCACAGGAAGAGGTATTCGGCCCCGTGCTGGCCGCCATGTCTTTCGACGACGAGGACCACGCGGTGCAGCTAGCCAACGCCACCCACTTCGGCCTGGTGGCAGGCGTCTGGACGCGCGACGGCGCGCGCCAGTTGCGCATGGCCAAGCGCGTCAAGGCGGGCCAGGTGTTCATCAACAACTACGGCGCAGGCGGCGGGGTGGAGCTGCCTTTCGGCGGCGTCAAGTCCAGCGGCTATGGCCGCGAAAAGGGCTTCGAAGCCCTGCACGGTTTCACCACCCTCAAGACCGTGGCCCTGCGGCACGGTTAAAACAGCACAGGAAGACAACATGCGACTCCAAGGCAAATCCATCATCGTCACAGGTTCGGGCGGCGGCATTGGCGAAGGCATCGCACGCCGCTTGGCGGAGGAAGGCGCCAGCGTGATCGTCAACGACATCAACCCCGCCATGGGTGAAAAGGTCGCGGCTGACATCCGCGCACAGGGCGGCCAGGCCGCGTTCTTCGCTGCAGACGTCACCTCGTCCGCCGACGTGAAAGCGCTTGTTGACTTTGCCGTGCAGCGCAATGGCAAGCTCGACGTGATGGTCAACAACGCAGGCTGGACGCACCGCAACCAGCCCGCGCTGGACGTTTCGGAAGACGAGTTCGACAAGTGCTACGCCGTCAACGTCAAGAGCATCTACCTGTCCACCATCCACGCGGTTCCGCACCTGCGTGCCAACGGTGGCGGGTCGTTCATCAACATCGCCTCCACGGCGGGTGTGCGGCCCCGGCCGGGCCTGACCTGGTACAACGGCTCCAAGGGCGCGGTCATTACCACCAGCAAATCGCTGGCGGCCGAACTGGGGCCCGACAACATCCGCGTCAACTGTATCAACCCGGTGATGAACCCGTTCACGGGGCTGGGCACGTCGTTCGCTGGGGGCGAGCTGACGGAGGAACGCCTGGCGCGTTTCCGCTCCACCATTCCGCTGGGGCGCTTTTCCACCGCGCTGGACGTGGCCAACGCAGTGCTGTTCCTGGCCAGTGACGAGGCAGCCTTCGTCAGCGGCGTGTGCCTGGAAGTGGACGGCGCTCGCTGCGTCTGAAACTCAGAGATAGCGGGCCAGTTCCTCGATGTCTTCGGGGAACATCTGGCCCTTTTCGGCCACGGCCAGCTTGCCGTCGCGCCCACGCAGCAGCGTGATGGGCAAGCCCCGCGGCTTGGGAAAGCGCTGACGCCACTGCGGGCTGGCCCAGGCCGCCGGGAATGTGTACCCCTTGGCCTTGAGATAGGCCGCAGCGTCCTCGGGCTTGCGGTCGATCGAGAGCGCCACCATGGCCAGCCCTTGCTCCCGGTGCTCGCGCCAGAAGCGGTCCATCACCGGGCTTTGCTGGGCGCAGAACGGACAGGTGCTGGCCCACCAGTACACCAGCAGCGGTTTGCCCTGGGCCGCAGCCGGGTCAAACACGCCGCCGCCAATCAGTTCAATGCGCGGCACCTCCAGCGCCGAGCCCAGCGGCGGCAGAGGCGGAGCCTTGGCCTCCTCAGCCGCAGCGGAAACGGGCTGAGCCCAGGCAGGTAGAGTCAAGCCGGTCATGGCGCAGCCACCCGCCGCACCCAGCCACTGTCGGCGGGTCCAGAGCGAGTTCTCGGATCGGTCGGAAGCTTTCAAAGGGCTCTCCTGCGCTTTTTCCGTATATAAGAATGCGATTTTTCCACACCTTCGCCAAATGTGCACAGGCCGTGTCGGGCCTTGGCACCGACGCGACCACACCCTCGTGGAGCGTGGTGTAATCTTTTCGTATGTCTGAACGAGTGATTCCCCTGGTCGACCAGCGCCTGCGCTCGCTGGCGGCGCGAGTCCCTGCGCAACCCATTGCCGCCAGCGGCCTGCTGAGCGACGGCCTGGGCCGCCCTTTGCGCGACCTGCGCATCAGCGTGACCGACCGCTGCAACTTCCGCTGCAGCTACTGCATGCCCAAGGAAATCTTCGACAAGGACTACCAATACCTGCCCCACAGTTCGTTGCTCACCTTCGAGGAAATCACCCGACTCACGAAACTGTTCGTGGGCCACGGTGTGCACAAGGTTCGCCTCACTGGCGGCGAACCGCTGCTGCGCAAGAACCTGGAAATCCTCATCGAGCAACTGGCCGCCCTGCGCACCGTGGACGGCCAGCCGCTGGACCTCACCCTCACCACCAACGGCAGCCTCCTGGCACGCAAGGCCGCGTCGCTCAAGGCCGCTGGCCTGCAACGCGTGACCGTGAGCCTGGACGGGCTGGACGACTGCGTCTTCCGCCGCATGAACGACGTGGACTTCCCCGTGTCAGACGTGCTTGAAGGCATTGCCGTGGCGCA
>CAMLOF010000334.1 GCA_946481585.1 uncultured Macromonas sp.
GCCGCACTGCCCATGCTCGAAGAGCTCATCTCCAGGGCGGACGCGGCCCTTTACCGCGCCAAGGCCGCAGGCCGCCACCGCGCCGAAACCGCCCCACCCGCCTGAACCATGTCTGAGACCCCCGTGACGCTGCTGCCTCCCGGCATTCGCGTGTTTGAACGCGGCTGGCTTTCTGCCAACAACGTACTCTGCTCAGGGCCCGAGGGCCACACCCTGATCGACTCGGGTTACGGAAGCCATGCTGCGCAGACCGTGGCGCTGCTGGAGCATGCGTTGCAAGGCAAGTTGCTGGACCGGCTGATCAACACCCACCTGCACAGCGACCACTGCGGCGGCAACGCCGCCTTGCAGGCCCGCTACCCGCAAATGCAGACATGGATACCCCCCGGGCAGGCCGATGCCGTGACCCGCTGGGACCACAACGGGCTGAGCTATGCCCCCACCGGGCAAAGCTGCCCGCGCTTCGCCATCAACGGTGTGTTGCAGCCAGGCGACGAACTGACATTGGCCGGATTGCCGTGGCAGGTACATGCCGCACCGGGGCATGACCCGCATGCCGTGCTGCTGTTTCAGCCAGGGCACCGGGTACTGGTCTCGGGTGACGCGTTATGGGAAAACGGCTTTGGCGTGGTGTTTCCCGAACTGGAAGGCGAACCTGCCTTTGCCGAGGTGGGCGACACGCTGGACCTGATCGAACAACTGGCGCCGATGGTGGTGATACCAGGCCATGGGCGCCCGTTTGGCGGTGACGCGGCCAGTGTAGCGGCGGCCCTGGAGCGTGCCCGCAGCCGCCTGCGCCAGTTCACCGACGACCCCGGCAAGCACCTTCGTTATGCGCTGAAGGTGCTGCTGAAGTTCAAGCTGCTGGAGTGGCAGCGCGCCAGTGTGGAACAGGTGCACACTTGGGCCCGTGCAACGCCCTACCTGCTGCAACAGCACCAGCGCCACGCCCAGGCCGATTTCGACACCTGGCTGCAGGCGTTGATCGACGACCTCTGCCGCTCTGGCGCCGCCCGGCGCGAGGACGGCTGGCTGATCGACGCCTGAACTGGCGTTTACAGGCCCAGCATCAGCTGCAGGTTCTGCACGGCGGCACCGCTGGCGCCCTTGCCCAGGTTGTCCAGCCGCGCCACCAGCACGGCGTGGCGGTAGGCTTCGTTGCCATAGACCCGCAACTCCAGCTTGTTGGTGTTGGCCAGGGCCACGGCATCCAGCTTGCCGTCGGCGGTAGCGGGCTCCACAGTCACCCACTTGCTGCCAGCGTAGTGGGCCGCCAGCGCGTCGTGCAGGTCCTTGAGCCCCACCTGCCCCGGTAACGCATCCAGGTGCAGCGGCAGTTGCACCAGCATGCCCTGCGGGAAGTTGCCGACCGAAGGCACGAATACGGGGCGGCGCGTCAGCCCCGTGCAGGCCATGATTTCGGGCAGGTGCTTGTGGCCCAAGCCCAACGCATACAGCTCGAAAGGCGCAGCGGAACCGGCCTCGTACGCCTCAATCATCGTACGGCCGCCGCCGGTGTAGCCGCTGACGCTGGGCAGGCACAGCGGGTGGTCCTTGGGCAGCAGCCCGGCATCCACCAGCGGGCGGATCAAGGCAATGGCGCCCGTGGCATAGCAGCCCGGGTTGGCCACGCGCTCGGCCTTGCGCACGGCTTCGGTCTGACCCGCGCACAGTTCAGGAAAGCCATACACCCAGCCAGGCGCCACACGGTGGGCGGTGGACGCGTCGATGATGCGCGGCGCCTTTTCGCCAGCGGCCTTGAGCCCGTCGATCATGGCCACGGATTCGCGCGCGGCGTCGTCGTGCAGGCACAGGATCACCAGGTCAGCCCGGGCCATCAGCTCGCGCTTGGCGGCGGGGTCCTTGCGGCGCTCCGGGGCAATGCTGAGCAGTTCGATTTGCGGCATCAGCGCCAGCCGCTCGCGGATTTGCAGGCCGGTGGTACCGGCTTCGCCGTCAATGAAAACCTGTGGCATGAGAGATTCTCCGTGGGGTATGCGCATCACCCGCGCGAACGATGCGCGCGGCACTGGGCGTCAGTTTGGCACAAGGTTTTGTGCATGGCAGCATGATACATTTCAGGGTTCGTGTGTCCTTTGGCCTGTTGCACCGTAACCGTGGCCGCCATGCCCACGCTACCTTGCCCTCAGGGCGGACGTGTTGTGTTTGACTCTTTCAGAGAGCGATTTTCATGAAGATTCACGAGTACCAAGGCAAGGAGATCTTGCGTCAATTCGGCGTGCCCGTTCCCCGCGGCATTCCCGCCTTCACGGTGCAGGAGGCTGTCGAGGCCGCCCAGAAACTTGGCGGCCCCGTGTGGGTTGTCAAGGCGCAGATCCACGCTGGTGGGCGCGGCAAGGGTGGTGGCGTCAAGGTCGCCAAGACCATTGACCAGGTCAAGGAACTGGCTGGCCAGATCCTGGGCATGCAGCTCAAAACCCACCAGACCGGCCCCGAAGGCCAGAAGGTCCGCCGCCTCTACATCGAAGACGGCGCCGACATCCAGAAGGAATACTACCTGTCCGTGGTGACCGATCGCGGCACCCAGAAGGTGGCCTTCATTGCCTCCAGCGAAGGCGGCATGGACATCGAGGAAGTGGCCCACAGCACCCCCGAGAAGATCGTCAAGGTTTTCGTGGACCCGCTGACCGGCCTGACCGAAGCCCAGACCCAGGAACTCGCCGCTGGCATCCAGATGCCCGCCGATTCCGTCGCCCAGTTCGCCGATGTGTGCCAGAAGCTCTACAAGTGCTACATGGACACCGACGCCTCCCTGGTCGAGATCAACCCCCTGAACCGCGACAGCAAGGGCAACATCATCGCCCTGGACGCCAAGTTCAACTTCG
>CAMLOF010000335.1 GCA_946481585.1 uncultured Macromonas sp.
AGCCGCTTGAGCGCTTCCTGGTACTTGGCTGCGGTCTGCTCGATCACCTCGCGCGGCAGGCGCGGCGCGGGGGCGGTCTTGTTCCAGGGGCGGCCGTCCACGTGGGCGGTTTCCAGCCAGTCGCGCAGGAACTGCTTGTCGAAGCTGGGCGGATTGCTGCCTTCAGCGTAGCTGTCGGCGGGCCAGTAGCGTGAGCTGTCGGGCGTCAGCACCTCGTCCATCAGCACCAGGGTGCCGTCCTTGTCCAGGCCGAACTCGAACTTGGTGTCGGCAATGATGATGCCCTTGGTGGCCGCGTATTCGGCGGCGGCCTGGTACAGGCGGATGGAGATGTCGCGGATCTTGGCGGCCAGCTCGGGGCCGATCATCTCCACCGTTTTTTCGAAGGTGATGTTCTCGTCGTGCTCGCCCATTTCGGCCTTGGCCGCCGGGGTGTAGATGGGCGCGGGCAGCTTGCTGGCGTTCTTCAGGCCTTCGGGCAGGGGCACGCCGCACACGCTGCGGCTTTCCTGGTATTCCTTCCAGCCGCTGCCTGCCAGGTAGCCGCGCACCACCGCTTCCACGGGAATGGGTTTGAGCCGCTTGACCAGCATGGAGCGGCCGCGCACCAGGGGCTTTTCAGCGTCGCTCACCACGCTTTCAGGGTCTTGACCGGTGAGGTGGATGGGGCAGATGTTCTGGCCCTTGGGGCCGAGCAGGTCGAACCAGAACAGGCTGAGGCGCGTGAGCAGTTCGCCCTTGCCGGGAATGGGTTCGCCCATGATCACGTCAAACGCGCTGATGCGGTCGGAGGCGACCATGAGGATGCGGTCGTCGCCCACGGCGTAGTTGTCGCGCACCTTGCCGCGCGCGAGCAGGGGCAGGGAAGTCAGGGCCGAGGTGTGCAGGGCTGTGGTCATGGTCGGGATTCCGGGAGTGCGCAACAAAAAAGCCCGTTGAACGGCCAACGGGCTGTGGGGACTGTTCGGGCCAATTATCGCAAGAAACCCCGGTGTGGCGGTCAACCCGCGAAGCGGTGCGCCAGTTGGCCGGGCTCTGCCACAGCAAAAGCGAACAAGCCACCCGCCAGCGGCTCACGGGCCAGGGCCTCGGCGTCCAGCCCCACGCGGGCCGAGGTGACGTAGAGCGTGCGCAGGTCTGCCCCACCAAAGGCGCAGCTGGTGACCTGGCTGACCGGCAGCGTGATGCGGCCCAGCTCGCGGGCGCTGACCGGGTCGTGGCACGACACGCAGCTGCCGCCCCAGTGGCAGATCCAGATGCGCCCGGCAGCGTCGGTGCACATGCCGTCGGGCACGCCGTCATCCGGCCCGAACTGCAGCCACACGCGGCGGTTGGCCAGGCTGCCTGTGGCGGCGTCGAAGTCGTAGGCCAGCACGCGGCCGTTGACGGTGTCGTTGAACAGCAGGGTGCGCTGGTCGGCCGTCCAGGTGGGGCCGTTGGTCACCGCAAAGCCGCTGTCGTGGCGGGTGGCCTGGCCGCTGGCGTCCACCCGGTACAGCGAGCCGGTGGGTTGTTCGCAGCCGAAGTCCATGGTCCCGGCCCAGAAGCGGCCTGCGGCGTCGCACTTGCCGTCGTTGCAGCGGTTGCCGGGCAGGTTGGCGTCCAGCGGGCACAGGGTGTGCGGCGCGGTGCCGGGGTCAGCCGGGTTCCACAGCGTCAGGCCACGGCGCAGGGCCAGCACCAGGCCGGGGGCGCTGGCGCGTTCGGCCAGGGCCGACACCTCTTCGTTGAATGTCCAGCTGGTGCGCCCCCCGGTGGCCAGCGTGAGCCGGTGCAGCTTGCGGCCAAGGATGTCCACCCAATACAACGCCTGCTCGCCCGGCGACCAGACGGCACCTTCGCCCAGCGTGGCGCCAGCGTCCCACAAACAGGTGCCTGCGCCGGTGGCGGGCATGGCCAGGGAATGGGGTTGCGCTAGGGGCATTGGTGTCTCCTGTCTGGGTGGTCTGCAGCCCGGCTCGGCGCCCAGGTGCTTGACGTTCGGGGGATTATCAGGGCATAGTGATAACTCTTTGAGAAAATTTATTCATCAATTGATATACAAATTGCAATGACAAACGAGACATCCCCTTCGCCCGCAACGCCCGGTTTGCGCCCCGTGCCCGCACGCCAGCAGCGCGCCAGCTACCCCAGCCTGCGGGGCAAGAGCGTGTTCATCACCGGCGGTGGCAGCGGCATTGGCGCGGGCATGGTGCAAGCCTTTGCCCAGCAAGGCGCCCGCGTGGCCTTTGTGGACGTGGCTGCGCCAGCCAGCGAGGCCTTGTGCCAGCAGTTGGAGCAGCAGGGCCTGCCGCGCCCGTGGTGGAAGGTGTGCGACGTGAGCGATGTGCGCGCCCTGCAGGCCGCCGTGGCCGAGGCCGCTGCCGCGAACGGCGACATCGAGGTGCTGGTGAACAACGTGGCCAGCGACCAACGCCACAAGCTGGAGGATGTGACGCCCGACTACTACGAAGACCGCATGGCCATCAACGAGCGCCCGGCCTTCTTCGCCATCCAGGCGGTGGTGCCCGGCATGCGGCGGCTGGGGCGCGGCTCCATCGTCAACCTGGGGTCCACCGGGTGGCAGGGCAAGGGGGGCGACTACCCCTGCTACGCCATCGCCAAGTCGTCGGTCAACGGGCTCACGCGCGGCCTGGCGCGCCCGCTGGGCAAAGACCGCATCCGCATCAACACCGTGTCGCCGGGCTGGGTGATGACCGAACGCCAGATGACCCTGTGGCTGGACGCGGCGGGCGAGGAAGAAATCAAGCGCAACCAGTGCCTGCCCGACAAGCTGATGCCGCACGACATTGCGGCGATGGTG
>CAMLOF010000336.1 GCA_946481585.1 uncultured Macromonas sp.
GCGTGGCCGGTGCGGTCGGCCGCGGCGCAGGCGCGCTGCACCGGCTTCTCGCCGTAGTTGGCGGTGTGGCCGCCGAACGGGCGCTGGTAGATGGTGCCGTCGGGGTTGCGGTCGAAGGGCATGCCGAAGTGCTCAAGCTCGTACACGACCTTGGGTGCTTCGCGGCACATGAATTCGATGGCGTCCTGGTCGCCGAGCCAGTCGGAGCCCTTGACGGTGTCGTAGAAGTGGAATTCCCAGCTGTCTTCGCTCATGTTGCCCAGGGAAGCGGACACGCCGCCCTGTGCTGCCACGGTGTGCGAGCGGGTGGGGAAGACCTTGGAGAGCACGGCCACGTTCAGGCCAGCGCGGGCCAGTTGCAGCGAGGCACGCATGCCGGAGCCGCCGGCCCCGACGATGACCACGTCGAACTTGCGCTTGGGAAGAGATGCGGTGGTGGTCATGAATCAGAGCCTCCAGAGAACTTGAAATGCCCAACCGGCGCAACCGACCAGCCAGACCAGGGTAAAGACGTGCAGTGCCAGACGCAGCCCAGCGGGCTTGACGTAGTCCATCCAGATGTCGCGGATGCCGATCCAGGCGTGCCACGCCAGGGCGATGATCACGGCGAAGGTGAGGAACTTCATCCACTGGGCGGCGAAGATGCCTGCCCAGGTTTCGTAGCCGATGGGGCCACTGGAGAAGATCACCTGTGCCAGCAGCACGACGGTGAACAGGGCCATGAGGGCGGCGGTGACGCGCTGGGCCAGCCAGTCGCGTGCGCCGTAGTGGGCGCCGGTGACGACGCGCTTGGAGCCGTAGTTGACAGACATTTTTCTTACTCCGGGCGGTTGAATCAGTACAGGCCGAACAGCTTGGCGCCGAGCACGACCGTCAGGCCCAGGCTGAGCACGAGGGTGACGACAGCGGAGGACTTGCCGAACTCCTTGGTGACGGAGTGGGTGGCGTCCATGTAGAGGTGGCGCATGCCAGCGATGAAGTGGTGCAGGTAGCCCCAGATCAGGCCCAGGCAGACCAGCTTGACGAACCAGCCCGGCACGAAGCCGATGCCAGCGCTGAAGGCCGAGGTGAAGGTGTCGTAGGACAGTTCCGAGGAAAGCGATGTGTCGAACATCCAGATGATGAACGGCAACAGGATGAACATCAGGCCACCGCTGGCGCGGTGGAGGATGGACACCCACCCGGCCGCAGGGAGGCGGTAGGTGGTGAGGTCCTTGAAGGCATTGATGTTGCGGAACTCTGGCCGCTTTTTGCTCAGCTCTGTCATGGGAGGACTTTCTGTTGGCTTGAGGACGGAGGGTTGGTAACCGGCGCGTAACTGTGCGGCATGACCCTGACGGTTAACTGTCGAATTCTATTGCAACGCAACATGTGCCTATCTGAGTTCCGTGAATGTTTGACTGCTCAACTCAGCTCGTTGCGGTAGTGGTGGTGGTCGGTGCGGTAGAGGCCGCGGCGCAACTCCATGGGGATGTCGTTGTAGGTGTAAGCGACACGTTCGACGCTTAGCAGGGGAAAGCCAACAGGAACACCAAGGCGTTCCGCAGCCTGTTCGTCGGCGGCGACGGCTTTGATCTTCTCTTCGGCGCGAACCATGCGCACGCCAAACTGGGTCTCGAACAGGGCATACATTGGCCCTTGGTGCTGGGCCAGTGTTTCCAGTGTCAGGCCCTTGAATGGGCCGCCCGGAAGCCACAGGTCTTCAAGAATGGTGGGGGCGCCCTGGAAGGACAGCACCCGGTGGACCTGGATTACCGGCTCGCCGCTGCGCAGCCCTAGCAGGTGGGTGATTTCGGTGGGGGCGCGCAGGCGGCGACATTCGATGATGCGACGCTCCCTGGGGCCCTCGTTGGCCAGTGAGCCGATGTCGGGGTGCAGTCGCAGGAAGCGGTACTGGATGTGCTGTTCCGCGTGGGTGGCGACAAACGTGCCCTTGCCCTGGCGGCGCACCAGCAGATTTTCTGCAGCGAGTTCGTCGATCGCCTTGCGCACCGTGCCCTGGCTTACGCGGTAGCGTGCTGCCAGTTCCAGTTCGCTGGGAATGAGGTCGCCAGGCTTCCATTCCCCTGCCTGCAGGCTCTGCAGAATGAGCGTCTTGATCTGCTGGTACAGCGGGCTGAACGCCGGTGTGGGCGCGCCCGTTTGTCCGGGGTTTTCGGTCCCGGGGCCAGGGAGTGCTGCAGTGGGGTTGGTGGGAGACTGGCTCATGATTTTGTATGTCAATCATATCTTATATAAGACATAAGACAAATTGACGTTTGAGGGTTTACCAGAGTACACTTGGCAGGATTTTTTTTCTTTCAACCGTACCCACTCTGGAGTGTTTTCATGAGCAAGAAGCCCGTTCGCGTGGCCGTCACCGGCGCCGCAGGTCAAATTGGTTACGCCCTGCTGTTCCGCATTGCTTCCGGCGAAATGCTGGGCAAGGACCAGCCGGTCATTCTGCAACTGCTCGAAATTCCCGATGAAAAGGCCCAGAAGGCGCTCAAGGGCGTGATGATGGAGCTGGAAGACTGCGCCTTCCCGCTGCTGGCGGGCATGGAAGCCCACTCTGACGCTATGACCGCGTTCAAGGACACCGACTACGCCCTGCTGGTTGGCGCCCGTCCCCGTGGCCCCGGCATGGAGCGCGCCGACCTGTTGGCCGCCAACGCCCAGATCTTCACCGCCCAGGGCAAGGCTCTGAACGCCGTGGCTTCGCGCAACGTGAAGGTGCTGGTCGTGGGCAACCCCGCCAACACCAACGCCTACATCGCCATGAAGAGCGCGCCGGACCTGA
>CAMLOF010000337.1 GCA_946481585.1 uncultured Macromonas sp.
AACACCATGCGGCCGATGCGGCCGAATCCGTTGATGCCTACTTTGATGGTCATGTGTTTGTCTCCAGTTTCAAAGAATCGTTGGTAGCAACCTGCGGCAACAGGGCGCGAAAGTCGGGAATGACGCGATCGGGCGCGCAGGCTTCGATGGGCTCGCCCATGTTGTAGCCATAGGGCAAGGCCCACACTGCCACACCAGCGTTGCGCGCGGTCGCCACGTCTATGGACGAATCACCCACAAACAGCGCCCGGTGCGCGGCCACGCCGTAGCGCAGCAGGCAGTCGGAAATGGCCAGGGGGTTGGGCTTTTTCACGGTGAGCGTGTCGCCGCTGATGACGCGATCGAACAGCGGGGCCAGCGCGTGCGCGTCCAGCACGGTCTGGGTGTAGCGGCCTTCCTTGTTGGTCACCACGGCCAGCTTCACGCCACGCTCGCGCAGGGCGTGCAGGGTTTCGCGCACATGGGGGTAGAGGTGGCTGCGCGTACCGCAGCGGCGCTGGTAGTGCTTGCCAAACTCGGCCTCCACCAAGCGAAAGCTCTCGGCGTGGCGCACCACCTCGGGGGATGTGTCGCCACGGAAGGCCAGCGCCTGGATCAGCAGTTCGCGCGTGCCGTGGCCGATCCAGCGGTCCACGCGCTCCTGCTCCACCGGGGCCAGGCCGAACTGGGTGAGCGTGTCGTTCACTGCGTCGGCAATCTCGGGGGCTGTTTCTATCAGCGTGCCGTCCAGGTCAAAAAGAACGAGGTCGTAAGGGTACTGGGCTGGGGTCATGCGCCGCTTTCGTTCAGGCGGTGGGGGTGATCAAACGTTGCACGGCTTCGGCCACCTTCCGGGCCGTGATGCCGAAATGTTCGTACAAAACGGGCGCGGGTGCCGATTCGCCAAAGGTGGCGATGCCCACCACGGCGCCGCTGCGGCCCACGTACTTGCGCCAGAAGTCGGGGTGCGCGGCCTCCACCGCCACGGTGGGCAGGTGCGGCGGCAACACCGTGTCCTGGTAGGCCTGGGGCTGGCGGTCGAACACGTTGGTGCAGGGCATGGACACCACGCGCACCCGCACGCCCTGCCCGGCCAGCAGGCGCTGTGCCTCCAGCGCCAGCGAGGTTTCGGACCCGGTGCCGATGATCACCGCCTGCGGCGCCTCCACATCTGACAGCACGTAGCCGCCCCGGCGGATGGTGCCCGCCGTGATGGCCGCCGACACGCGCGGCAGGTTCTGGCGCGACAGGCACAGCGCGCTGGGGCCGTCGCTGCGCTCGATGGCGCTGGCCCAGGCCACTGCCGTCTCTAGCCCGTCGGCGGGGCGCCACACGTCCAGTTGGGGAATGATGCGCAGGCTGGGCACGTGCTCCACGCTCTGGTGGGTGGGGCCGTCTTCACCCAGGCCGATGGAGTCGTGCGTGAACACGTGGATGACGCGCTGCTTCATCAGCGCGGCCATGCGGATGGCGTTGCGCGAGTAGTCGCTGAACGTGAGGAAGGTGCCGCCGTAGGGGATGTAGCCGCCGTGCAGGGCCACGCCGTTCATGATGGCGGCCATGCCGAATTCGCGCACGCCGTAGCTCAGGTGGTTGCCCCAGCGGTCGCGCCCGGCCAGGGTGCAGCCCTTGAAGTTGGTGAGGTTGGAGCCGGTCAGGTCGGCACTGCCGCCAAAGAACTCGGGCACCAGCGTGGCCAGCGCGTCCAGCGCGTTCTGGCTGGCCTTGCGGGTGGCCACGGGCTGGCCGCTGGCGGCAATGGTCATCAGGATTTCGGGCAGGCGCTGGCGGAAGGCGGGCAGCAGCTCGCCACGCATGCGGCGCTCGAATTCGGCCGCCTCTGCCGGGTAGGCGGCGCGGTAGCTGTCAAAGCGCTGGCGCCATGCGGCTTCCAGGCCTTCGCCACGGTCGCGTGCGTCCCACGCTGCGGCCACGTCGGCGGGCACCTCGAAGGGGGCAGCGGTCCAGCCTAGGGCCTCGCGAGTGGCCTGCACCTCGGCAGCGCCAAGCGCCGCACCGTGCACATCGTGCGTGCCCGCCTTGTGGGGCGAACCTTGGCCAATCACCGTCTTGCAGCAGATCAGCGTGGGCTTGCCATCAGGGCGCACAGCCTGCTCGCGGGCGGCGCGCAGCGCGGCGTCCACGGCAGCGGTGTCGTGCCCGTCCACGTTGCGTATCACGTGCCAGCCGTAGGCCTCGAAGCGCTTGGGCGTGTCGTCGGCGAACCAGCCCTGCACGTGCCCGTCGATGGAGATGCCGTTGTCGTCGTAGAAGGCCATCAGCTTGCTCAGGCGCAGCGTGCCCGCGAGCGAGCACACCTCGTGGCTGATGCCTTCCATCATGCAGCCGTCACCCAGGAACACGTAGGTGAAGTGGTCCACGATGTTGTGGCCGGGCCGGTTGAATTCGGCGGCCAGCTGTTTTTCGGCCAGGGCCATGCCCACCGCGTTGGCCACGCCCTGCCCCAGCGGGCCGGTGGTGGTTTCCACGCCGGGGGTCACGCCCACCTCGGGGTGGCCTGCCGTCTTGCTGTGCAGTTGGCGAAAGCGCCGCAGCTCGTCCATGGGCAGGTTGTAGCCCGTCAGGTGCAGCAGGGCGTACAGCAGCATGGAGCCGTGGCCGTTGCTCAGCACAAAGCGGTCGCGGTCGGGCCAGTGCGGGTTGGCGGGGTTGTGGCGCAGGTGGCGGTGCCAAAGCACCTCGGCCATCTCGGCCATGCCCATGGGGGCGCCGGGGTGGCCGCTCTTGGCCTGTTCCACGGCGTCCACGGCCAGCATGCGTATGGCGTTGGCCATGCGGC
>CAMLOF010000338.1 GCA_946481585.1 uncultured Macromonas sp.
GACGCTCGCGGGGTGCATGGGCCCCCACGCTTCGCTGCCCCCCGAGGGGGCTTTCATCGCCTTGGGGCGGCCCGGCGGCGACTCAGCCCCGGCGCAGCCACCACGCCGTGCTGCCCATGGCCAGCACCAGGGCGGCGTAGGTCGCCATCTTGCCGTCGCGTCCGTACCAGGCCAGCCCGATCAGCAACACGCCTACGCCCACCCCGCCCAGCACGAACAACACGTGCCACAAGCGGCGCGCGGCAGGCCCGGACAGGCGCAGACCGCGCCACCCCACCACCCCAGGCGTGAGCAGGCACGCCACGGCCACGGCTGGCAGCAGGAAGTTGGTGAAATGGAAAAAAAGGTCGAGGATGCCCATGAATTGCGCTTCAGGCGCCAAGGTGGTGCGGTCAATTTTATAATCCACGCCTTATGGCTGTCTGGGCGCTCGGCATCAACCACCAAACCGCTCCGCTCGATCTGCGCGGAAGGTTTGCGTTCGCCATCGACCAACTGCCCCCCACCTTGCAGCGTTTTCGGACTGCGCAGGCCCGTGAACCCGAGGCCACGCTGCTGTCCACCTGCAACCGCACCGAGATTTACTGCGCCGCCGACGAACCCGCGCTGGAATCCACGCTGAACTGGCTGGCCGAGACCGGTGGCGTGCCCCCGCACGTGCTGCGCGAGCACGCCTACCTGCTGCGCGATGACGAAGCCGCGCGCCATGCCTTCCGCGTGGCCAGCGGCCTGGACAGCATGGTGCTGGGCGAAGCGCAAATACTGGGCCAGATGAAGGATGCCGTGCGCGTGGCCGACGAGGTGGGCGCCCTGGGCACCACGCTGCACCAGCTGTTCCAGCGCTCCTTTGCTGTGGCCAAGCAGGTGCGCAGCTCCACCGAGATCGGCGCCCACTCCATCAGCATGACGGCCGCTGCCGTGCGCCTGGCGGGTCAGCTGTTCGAGGACTTGAAGGACATCCGCGTGCTCTTCGTGGGCGCGGGCGAGATGATCGAACTGGCCGCCACGCACTTTGCCGCGAAAAACCCCAAGGCCATGGCCATTGCCAACCGCACGCTGGAGCGCGGCGAAAAACTGGCTGGCCGCTTTGGCGCCGAGGTGATGCGCCTGTCAGACCTGCCCGAACGCCTGCACGAATTCGACGCCGTCATCAGCTGCACCGCCAGCACCCTGCCCCTGATCGGCCTGG
This sequence comes from uncultured Macromonas sp., assembly GCA_946481585.1. The sequence continues at coordinate 1,190 of CAMLOF010000338.1, forward strand.
GTGCCGTGGAGCGTGCGCTGAAGAAGCGTCGCCACCGCCCCATGTTCATGGTGGACCTGGCCGTGCCGCGCGACATTGAGGTGGAAGTCAAGCACCTGGACGACGTTTACCTCTACACCGTGGACGACCTGGCCGCCGTGGTGCAGACAGGCAAGGACAACCGCCAAGCCGCCGTGGCACAGGCGGAGGCCATCATCGACGCCGGGGTGCAGAGCTTCATGCACTGGATGCAGCAGCGCGACCCCCTGCACGGCACCGTCAACCTGATCCGCCAGATCAACGCGCAGACCGACGCCTGGCGCGCCAGCGAGATTGCCCGCGCCCGCAAGCTGCTGGCCAAGGGCGAAGACATTGACACGGTGTTGGAAGCCCTGTCGCGCGGGTTGACGCAGAAGATGCTGCACGGCACCCTGGCCGAATTGCACGCGGGCGACGAACGCACCCGCCAGGCCACCGCAGAAACCGTCTCGCGCCTGTTCTTGCGCGGCGGCGGTGAGCGGGGATGAAACCCTTCGTCCGCGAAACCCTGGAACGCCAGCGCCTGCGCCTGCACGAGCTGGACGCCCTGTTGAGCGCGCCGGACGCCGTGGCGGACATGGAGCGCTTTCGCAAGCTGACGCGCGAACACGCCGACACCGACACCGTGGTGCAGCCCTACCTGCGCTACCTGCAACGTGAAGCCGACCTGCGCGAGGCCGAAGCCATGTGCAAGGACAGCGACGCCGACATGGCAGCCATGGCGCAGGACGAGGCAGCCCAGGCCCAGGCCGACCTGGCCGCGCTGGACACCGAACTGCAGACCCTGCTGCTGCCCAAAGACCCCGACGACGAGCGCCACGCCTTCCTGGAAATCCGCGCGGGAACGGGCGGCGACGAAGCGGCCCTTTTCGCGGGTGACCTGGCGCGCATGTACACCCGCTACGCCGAGCGGCAGGGCTGGCGCGTGGAGGTGATGAGCGAATCCCCCAGCGAACTGGGCGGCTACAAGGAGGTGGTGCTGCGTGTGCTGGGCCACCACGCCTACGGGCGGCTGCGCTTCGAGTCGGGCGGCCACCGCGTGCAGCGCGTGCCCGCCACCGAATCCCAGGGCCGCATCCACACCAGTGCCTGCACGGTGGCCGTGCTCCCCGAGCCCGACGAAGCCCAGGCCGTGCAGATCAACCCGGCGGACCTGCGCATCGACACCTTCCGCGCCAGCGGCGCGGGCGGCCAGCACATCAACAAGACCGACTCCGCCGTGCGCGTGACGCACCTGCCCACGGGCATCGTGGCCGAGTGCCAGGACGACCGCAGCCAGCACCGCAACAAGGCCAAGGCCCTGCAGGTGCTGCTGGCGCGCCTGCAGGAAAAGGAACGCAACGAGCGCGAGGCCAAGGAAGCCGCCACGCGCAAGGGCCTGGTGGGCAGCGGCGACCGCAGCGACCGCATCCGCACCTACAACTTCCCCCAAGGCCGCGTGACCGACCACCGCATCAACCTCACGCTATACAAACTGACCTTCGTGATGGAAGGTGACCTGGACGAAGTCGTTCACGCCCTGCAGGTAGCACGCGGCGCCGAGATGCTGGC
>CAMLOF010000339.1 GCA_946481585.1 uncultured Macromonas sp.
ATCATGGTCGTCATTCGACTCTCCCGCGGCGGCGCCAAGGCCCGTCCGTTCTACAACATCGTTGTTGCAGACAAGCGCAACCGCCGCGACGGCCGCTTCATTGAGCGCATCGGTTTCTACAACCCCCTGGCCAAGGGTGGTGAAGAGCCCCTGCGCATTGCCCAAGACCGCCTGACCTACTGGATGGGCGTGGGTGCACAGCCTTCCGAGACTGTTGAGCGCCTGATCAAGCAGGTCGCCAAGGCTGCCCCAGCTGCTGCCTGAACGGGCTACTGCTCGCATGGCTGCCGTGCCCGGCCTGGAACCAGCGCCTTTACCGCTTGACGCGGTAGAGGTGGGCCGGGTGCAGGAAGCCTGGGGCATCAAGGGGTGGGTGCGCGTGCATTCGCACAGCGCCGACCCCGAGGTGCTCTTTCAAGTCAAACGCTGGTACCTTTCTCCGCCGCAAGGGCGTTACGCCCGTGGCTTTGACGCTTTCACTGGCAGCGTGGCATTGGTTGCCGCTGAAGTGAAAACGCACGCCGATGGCATTGTTGCCCGGCTGGAGCCGGTGGCAGACCGCAATGCCGCTGAAGCTCTGAAAGGTGCGCGCATATTCGTGTCGCGTGCCGATTTCCCGCCCCCCAGCAGCCCCGACGAGTATTACTGGGTCGACCTGATCGGCCTGGATGTGCTGAACCGTGAAGGCGTTCATCTGGGTGTGGTGCGCGATCTGTTGCCCACTGGGCCGCATTCCGTGTTGTGCCTTGAGTACACCGACGGCGACAAGACGCTGGAGCGGATGATTCCGTTCGTGTCGGTTTACGTGGACCAGGTGGATGTGCCGGGCAAGCGCATCACCGTGGACTGGCAACCCGATTACTGAAGCGCCGGGCCCCGCCGAGCGAACGAGGGCGCCACTCATGCGTTTCGATGTCATCACACTGTTCCCCGAACTGTTCGGGCCCTTCCTGACCCAGGGGGTCACGCGGCGCGCGTTCGAGTCTGGCCAGGTGCAGGTGAAGCTGTGGAACCCGCGCGATTTTGCCCAGGGTATGTACCGGCGCGTGGACGATCGCCCCTTTGGTGGCGGCCCTGGCATGGTGATGATGGCTGAGCCACTGTTCCGTTGCTGGCAGGCCATTCGTGATGAACGCGCCGAGGCCGAGCCTGCGCCCACGGTACTGTTCTCCCCCCTCGGTGAGCGCTTGGCGCACCCAGTGGTGGAGCGTTTTGCGCAGGGCGCAGGCGCCATTCTGGTTTGCGGCCGCTACGAGGGACTGGATCAGCGCTTCATCGATGCCTGCGTGGACGTGCAAATCAGCCTGGGTGACTTTGTGCTTTCGGGCGGAGAGATTGCCGCGCTGGCCTTGCTGGACGCGGTGACCCGTTTGCAGCCTGGTGTGCTGAACGACGAGGGCAGCCACCAGCAAGACAGTTTCAACCCGGCCTTGGACGGTTTGCTGGATTGCCCGCACTACACCCGCCCCGAGGTGTGGCAGGGTCCTTCGGGTGAGGTGGGTGTGCCTGCGGTGTTGCTATCGGGCCACCACCGTCACATTGATGCCTGGCGCCGCCAGCAGAGGCTTGCGGCCACCGCGAAGTTGCGACCAGATGTGCTGGCCCAGGTGCGCCAGGCAGGTGGCTTGACGCCCCAGGATGAGCGCTGGCTGCGCGACCACTTGAACGGTTGAGATGCTGCACGCTATAATGGCGGGCTTTCGATCCTCTGGCTGGCCGCCTTGATCGAGTGCGCCCAAGGTGGCGCCTTGAAATCCAGGCCTTTTGTGTAGCGCGGTCATGATCGAGATTCAAGGAAACCATGAACCTGATCCAAACCCTTGAGCAAGAAGAAATTGCTCGCCTGAACAAGGAAATCCCCGCATTTGCGCCCGGCGACACCGTGATCGTCAGCGTGAACGTGATCGAAGGCAACCGCAAGCGCGTGCAGGCCTACGAAGGCGTGGTGATCGCCAAGCGTAACCGCGGGCTGAACTCCAGCTTCATCGTGCGCAAGATCTCCAACGGCGAAGGCGTGGAGCGTACGTTCCCGCTGTACAGCCCGCTGATTTCCAAGATCGAAGTCAAGCGTCGTGGTGACGTGCGTCGTGCCAAGCTGTACTACCTGCGTGACCGCAGCGGCAAGTCTGCTCGTATCAAGGAAAAGCTGGGCGCGTAAGCTGCCAGCTTCAGCCAAGAAAAACGCCTCTTCGGAGGCGTTTTTTTATTTCAGAGTTCTTCGACCCGTTTGGGCGGGTAGCTGTCCCAGCTTTGGCAACCAGGGCAGTGCCAGAAATATTGACGTGCTTCAAAGCCGCAGGCCGCGCAGCGGTAGCGTTTGAGCGGCTCGGACGAGCGTTCAAGCGCCGATTTCACCAAGCCTTCTTCGTCTGCATTGCCGAAATGCTCGCCATTGAGCCAGAGCGTGGCTGCGACCAACGAAGGCTCGCTCCTGAGGTGTTCGACATACAGAGCGCGCCCCTTGGCTGGGTCGTCGTGCAGGCCCGCCAGAGCCTGGGTAACGTCGAGAGATGCGGGGTGGCTACTGCGGTAATCTTCCAGAATGTCGCGGGCCAGTTTGGTTTGGTGGCAAAGCCGTGCCCACTGTGCCATGCTGTGGGCCACCAAGGGCAGATGCGAGGGCGCATGCTTGTTCAACTGGACCAGTGCTTGCAGGGCACCTTCCGTGTTGCCAAGTGACTGTCGCATGTCTGACAGAGCGATCCAGACCCGTGCCGATGATGGTGTGCGGGTGGCCAAGCCTTCCAGC
>CAMLOF010000340.1 GCA_946481585.1 uncultured Macromonas sp.
GGCAACGGCATGGTGGAGATGGGCACTTTCGTGGCCATTCTGCTCGGCAACGTGGCGGGCGGACTCATCATCGCTGTCCCGGAAATTGGTGCACACCACGTGGGTTTTGCCTGCGTCGGTCTGGCCATTCTGGGGCGAGTCTCGGCGCAATACATTCCCGCTTCTCCGGCCATGGAGCCGGGCCTGCGCATCAACTGGAACCCGGTGACGGAGACCTGGCGCAACCTGAAGCTGGCGCATGGCAACCTGGTGGTGTTCCGCTCGGTGCTGGGCATCAGCTGGATGTGGTTCTTCGGGGCGGTGTTCCTCAGCCTTTTTCCCGCGTTCGCCAAGGACGTGCTGCACGGGAATGAGCAAGTGGCCTCGCTGTTGCTGGTGGTGTTTTCCATCGGCATTGGCACAGGCTCACTCTTGTGCGAGGTGTTGAGCCGCCGCCACGTGGAGATCGGTCTGGTGCCGCTGGGGGCCATTGGGATGTCGGTGTTCGCCATCGATCTGTACTTTGCCACGCGTGGTCTGCCGCCCGCGCAGGGGCTGGGCTTGGCCGCTTTCATGGCTGATGCGGCCCACTGGCGCGTGCTGTCGGACCTGGCCTTGCTCAGCCTGTTCGCGGGGCTGTACAGCGTACCCATGTATGCGCTCATCCAGATGCGCAGCGAGCCCACGCACCGTGCGCGCATCATCGCCACCAACAACATCCTCAACGCGCTGTTCATGGTGGTCAGCGCCGTCATCACCGGGGCGTTGCTCAAGGCGGGTTTCACCATTCCGCAGGTGTTCCTGTTCCTTGGTGTGGCCAATGCCGTGGTGGCGTTCTACATTTTCATGCTGGTGCCGGAATACCTGCTGCGTTTCGTGGCCTGGGTGGCGTCGCGCTTCATCTACCGCTTCAAGGTCACGGGCGACGAGAACATTCCCACCAACGGGCCGGCCGTGCTGGTGTGCAACCACGTGAGCTTCGTGGATGCGGTGCTGCTGATGGCTGCCAGCCCACGGCCCATCCGCTTCATCATGGACCACCGCATCTTCAAGGTGCCCGTGCTGGGCTGGCTGTTCCGTCTGGCCAAGACCATTCCCATCGCACCGCAGAAGGATGACCCCGTCACCTACGAGGCCGCGTTCGACGCTGCCGCGCAGGTGCTGCGCGAGGGCGATCTGCTGGCCATCTTCCCGGAGGGTGGCATTACCCAGGACGGGACCTTGCAGCCGTTCAAGGGCGGCATCATGAAGATACTGGAGCGTGCCCGTGCCGACGGACTGGGCGTGCCCGTGGTGCCCATGGCGCTGACCAACTTGTGGGGGTCGTTCTTCAGCCGCATTGAGGAGAGAAATGGCCAGCGTGTAGCCATGGTGCGGCCTTTCCGGCGGGGGCTGTTCAACCGCGTTGGACTGAATGCCGGTGAGCCGTTGAAGGCCGATGGTGTGACGCCGGAAGCCTTGCGTGAGCGTGTGGCGGGTTTGCTGGCGTAAGTGCCCGGGCCAGGATGCGGCCGCTTCGGAGAGCATTCGCACTGTAGAACGAAGGAGGAAAGATCATGAGCAAAGCCTTGCGTTTGTCAGAAAAGTGGTTCCGCCGTGGCCTGTGGCTGGTGGCGTTTGTGTTCGCCAGCTTTTTGGTGGGCTTGGGCGGCACCATCGTGGGCGACCTGCCCAAGGTGGAGCAGCGCCAGAGCCTGGACGACTTCATGGACGCGGTCCAGGCCAAACGCCTGCGTGATGCTGCCAAGACCGCGCAGGTGCAGGCCCGTGACGCGCAGCAGGCGCTGGAGCAGGCGCAACTGAAGCACCAGGTCGCACAGTCCGACCACCGCGCCGCGCGCGACACCTTCGGCAACTGGCTGGCCACGCGCCGTGCCACCGAACGCCCAGAGCAAGACCCCGAGCTGGTGCGCCGCACCGCCGAGCTTGACGGTTTGCGCCAGGCCGAGCGCGATGCACTGGCTGCGGTGGAGGCCCAGCAACAGGCCATGCTGGACGCACGTCAGGCCGAAGGCCGCGCGCACGAGCAATTGCGGCAGCTCGAGGAAGGTGCTCGCGACGCCTGGCAGGCTGCGCTGCGTGCCCAGGAGCTGCGCGTGTTCGGCTACCGCCTGGCCCTGACGCTGCCGCTGCTGGCTGTGGCGGGTTGGCTGTTCGCGCGCCAGCGCAAGAGCACCTGGTGGCCCTTTGTCTGGGGCTTCATCATCTTCGCGGTCTTCACCTTCTTTGTGGAGCTGGTGCCCTACCTGCCCAGCTACGGCGGCTACGTGCGCTACACCGTGGGCATTGTGGTGACGGTGCTGGTGGGGCGCTACGCCATCGTGGCGCTCAACCGCTACCTGGAGCGCCAGAAGGCCGCCGAGACGCTGCCCGACGCCCAGCGCCGCAAGGAACTTGACTACGACCTGGCGCAGGCCCGGCTGGCCAAGAGCGTGTGCCCGGGTTGCGAGCGGCCGGTGGACCTGAAGGATGGCAATGTGGACTTCTGCGCCCATTGCGGCCTGTGCCTGTTCAGCCGCTGCGGTGGCTGCCACACGCGCAAAAGCGCTTTCACGCGCTACTGCCAGAGTTGCGGGGAACCGGCGGCCGCGCAGCCCCCGGTGGCCTGAGCAGCGTCAGACCCCGCGCGCCCGGTCGGCCTTGAACCTCGCCCGCAGGGCGCTGAAGGCACCCGCGTCCAGCGACTCGCGCACCTCACGCATCAGGTTCAGGTAGTAGTGCAGGTTGTGGATGGTGGTGAGCATGGGGCCCAGCAT
>CAMLOF010000341.1 GCA_946481585.1 uncultured Macromonas sp.
GCCGACATCTTCGTGGTGCGGCACAGCGAGTCCGGTGCGCCGTACCTGATTGCTCAGCACGTAGCACCGCATGTCCATGTGGTGAACGCTGGGGACGGGCGGCACGCGCACCCCACACAGGGGCTGCTGGATATGTACACGATCCGGCATTACAAGAAGGATTTCACCAACTTGTCGGTGGCCATCGTGGGGGATGTGCTGCACTCGCGCGTCGCGCGTTCGGACATCCATGCGCTGACCACGTTGGGTTGCCCGGATGTGCGGGTCGTGGGACCCCGTACGTTGGTGCCCAGCGAGTTGTCGCAGATGGGGGTGCGGGTGTGCCACACCCTGGAGGAAGGGATCAAGGACTGCGACGTCGTGATCACCCTCCGCCTGCAGAACGAGCGCATGAGTGGCGCGTTGCTGCCGTCCAGCCAGGAGTATTTCAAGAGCTTTGGGGTCACTCCGGAGCGGATGCGTTGGGCCAAGCCGGATGCGATTGTGATGCACCCGGGGCCAGTGAACCGAGGGGTCGAGATCGATTCCAGCGTGGTAGATGGTCAGCAAAGTGTGGTGCTGCCGCAGGTGACCTTCGGCATTGCGGTGCGCATGGCGGTGATGGGGATTGTCGCGGGGAACGAAGCATGAAGATTCTGATTCGAGGCGGGCGCCTGATCGATCCGGCCAGCCAGACGGATACCGTGGCGGACGTAGCGATTGCTGCTGGGCGCATCATTGGTGTGGGCAAGGTGCCTGCGGACTTCACGCCAAACCGTACTATTGACGCGTCGGGCTGCATTGTTGCGCCCGGGCTGGTCGATTTGTCGATGCGCTTGCGTGAGCCGGGCCAGGAGCATGCCGGGATGCTGGAAAGCGAGATGGCTGCCGCTGTGGCTGGGGGGGTGACCAGCCTGGTATGCCCGCCGGACACCGACCCGGTTCTGGATGAGCCCGGCCTGGTGGAGATGCTGAAGTTCCGCGCCGAGAAGTTGCACCAGGCGCGTGTGTTCCCCCTGGGGGCGCTGACGCGCGGGCTCAAGGGCGAAGTGCTGACCGAGATGGTGGAACTCACTGAGTCTGGCTGCGTGGCGTTTGGTCAGGCAGAGGTGCCGATCGTCAATACACAGGTGTTGCAGCGTGCCTTGCAGTACGCGGCTACGTTTGGTTACGGCGTCTGGCTGCGCCCGCAGGACTTTTGGTTGGGCAAGGGTGTGGTGGCCAGCGGCCCGCTGGCCACGCGGATGGGTTTGAGCGGCATTCCCGTGGCGGCGGAGGTGATTGCACTGCACACGGTTTTTGAATTGCTGCGTGGCGTGTGCCGTTCCGGAGGATCGTCTGTGCGGCTGCACCTGTGCCGCATCAGCAGCGCTGCCGGACTGGAACTGGTGCGCCAAGCCAAGGCTGAAGGCCTGCCCGTGACTTGCGATGTGAGTGTTCACAACCTGCACCTGACAGACACCGATATTGGTTACTACGACAGCCGCTTGCGCCTGCAGCCGCCGGTGCGTCAACAGCGGGACCGGGATGCGCTGCGCGCGGGCCTGGCGGATGGCACTATTGACGCGCTGGTTTCCGACCACAACCCGGTGGACGCCGATGCCAAGACTTTGCCATTTGCCGAGGCAGAGCCCGGGGCCACGGCCGTTGAGTTGCTGCTTGGCCTGGCGTGGAAATGGGCGGAGCAGGATGGTGTGCCTTTGATGCGGGCACTGCAGGCGCTGACCCACGGCCCGGCCAGGGTGCTTGGGCACAGCCTGGGCACCTTGCAGGCCAGCGTGGGGCGAGTGGTTGAGGGTGGCGTGGCCGACCTCTGCGTGATCGACCCTGGTGCCCACTGGAGAGTGAATGGAGAGCAGTTGCGCAGCCAGGGAGGACTCACGCCTTTTGAAGGGCACGAATTGGCCGTGAGGGTCCGGCAGACCCTGGTGGCAGGGCAGGTTGCCTTTGACTCCACGGCCGAGCGGCGTGTCTGAGTCCAGTCAGCTGGGGCTTGCAGGGCTCGGATTGGTAAGGGGGGCTTGACCGTGCGTCGCTTGAACGCCGTCGTGCGTTTGTTTCGCTTGGTTGGGCATCTTTTTTCTGGGCTGAGGACCCTGCGCCGTGACTTTGGCGGGCTCACCGACGAGGAGCGCCAGGAGCGGGTGCAGCAGTGGTCTGCCTATGCACTGGAGGTGCTGGGTGTCGAGTTGGAAGTGCGTGGTTCGGCGCCTGTTCTTGGCCCAGTTCTGGTGGTGTCCAATCACGTGTCCTGGCTGGATATCCTGGTGATCAACGCAGCGCGGCCGTGTCGTTTTGTCTCGAAGGCCGATGTGAAGTCTTGGCCCCTGTTGGGGCGCCTGGTTGAAGAGGCTGGGACGCTGTTCATTGAACGGGAAAAACGCAGGGACGCGGTGAGAGTGGTGCACCACCTCGCAGAGAGTCTGCGCGCGGGTGACGTGCTGGCGGTGTTTCCTGAAGGCACAACGGGGGACGGCAGTTCGGTATTGCCGTTCCATGCCAATCTCTTGCAAGCGGCGCTGTCTGCGCACGCACCGGTACTGCCAGTGGCGTTGGGCTACGTTCACGCCAAAGATGGTGGTCTGCACGATGCCCCAACCTACGTGGGTGATACGACTCTCGTTGCTTCGATCTGGCGAACTCTGTGTGCGCGAGACTTGGTTGCCCGATTGGATTTCGGCCTGCCGCAACTCGCCGAGGGGCGCGATCGGCGCGCTTGGGCAGAGGCATTGCGCGAAGACATCCG
>CAMLOF010000342.1 GCA_946481585.1 uncultured Macromonas sp.
ACCACGTAGAACAACAAGATGGCAGACACCACCGCCACGGGCGGCAGCCCCCAAGCGTTGACCACTTCAGCCAGTTGCGTGGGCACCTGGGTCAGCGCCAGCGACGAGTTCATCATGTCGGCACCAATGAAGATCATGAAGATCATGGCGCTGCTCTCTGCCGTGGAATAGAAGCAGTGCTTGATCTTCTTGAGCGTCAACTCGCCTTTGAGCAGCGCCACGACAAACGTGACGGCAGCGCCAACGCCCGCGCCCTCCGTGGGTGTGAAGAACCCGCCGTAGATGCCGCCGAACACCACCAGGAAGACAAACGCAATGGGCGCCACGTTGAGCACCGTACGCAGCGCCATCTTTGGCAAGCCGTCGTCGTGGTCAGGTGCGTGGCCGGGGAACAGACGCACATACACCGCAATGGCGATCATGTAGCCCGTCATGGCGATGATGCCGGGAATCATGGCGGCAGCAAACAGCTTGGCGATGTTCTGCTCGGTCAGGATGGCGTAGATGACCAGAGGCACCGAAGGCGGAATCAGGATGCCAAGCGTGCCACCCGCTGCCAGGGTACCCGTGGCCAGTCGGCCGGAGTAGCCATGGCGCTTCATCTCGGGCAGCGCCACCGAGGTGATGGTGGCAGCCGTGGCGATGGAAGAACCGCAGATCGCGCCGAATGCCGCGCTCGCCATCACGGCAGCCATGGCAAGGCCGCCCTTGAAGCGAGCCATCACCACGCTGGCAAACTCGAACAACGCCTTGGAGATACCCCCCTGCGTGGCGAAGTTGCCCATGAGAATGAACAGCGGGATCACCGACAGGTCATAGCTCGCGAAACGGGCATAGGCCTGGCTGTTGAGGCTATTGAAGAACGGGGGCAGCCCCACCTGGTAGATGTAACCGAAACAACCCGCGCCAAACATCGCGATCGCGATGGGCACGCGAACGGCCATCAGCAACAGCATCAGGCCGAAGATCAGTCCTGCAATGGTCAGAGAACTCATTCACCTTGCTCCGAGAAGTTGCCGACGACGGCTTGCCACAGCGCAATGAGCCCCGTCAGGAAAAAGGGAGGAACCATGGACGCATAGACGATCCATTCCGGGAAGCCCAGCATCATCGTCGTTGTCTGGTTGTCGTAAGCGTTCAGGGCACCCACCGCCGTGCGCCAGGTGATCAGGAACATGGCCAGCCCGAAAAGCAGACTGCCAAAACGGTCAAATGCCGCGTTCAGGCGCTCGGGACACTTGGCGGTGAAGAAGTCAACAATGATGTTGCCGCGCTTCACTTGGCACCAAGGCAGGAACAGGGCGATGGCGGCGCCGGCAGCAACGGCCGTCAGCTCGTAGTCGCCGAGCAAGGTCGTCCCGGTCGTGTTGCGCCCTATCAGGCTGGCGCAGGTGATCATTGTGATCACGGTCAGCAAAACGCCCGCCAGGATTGCGCAAGCCTTCGCCAACGAGGACAGTAGTTTCATGGTGTCCACCTCGTAGTTAAACAATGCCCGCTGCCACGCAAGCCCAGCGGACTGCGTGGCAACAGATCGTCTGCCAGGCGCGGCATCTTGCACCTGGCAGCTGTGCTTCCCTGCAATTACTTATCGTACTTCTGCAGCAGTGCGCGGGCTTCAGCCACCAGCTTCTTGCCGTCGATACCCTTCTTGGCCACTTCAGCCACCCACTCGCTCTCGACCGAGCCGGCAGTACGCAACCAGCGCTGCGTTTCGGCGGCGTCCAGTGTAACGATGTTGTTTTTTGCCTTGAGAGCGATCTCGCGGCCAACCTTGTCGCCCTCGTCCATGGCGCGACCGAACATCGCGGCAGTTTCGATGCCGGAGTTGTTGTCGATCACCTTCTTCAGATCGGGGGGCAGCTTGTCGTATGCGGCCTTGTTCATGCTGAAGGCGAAGGCCATGTTGTAGAGGCCCTTGTCACCAGCGAAGGTCGTGTGGTTCTTGACCATCTCGGTCACCTTCAGAGACGGACCCACCTCCCACGGAATGGTGGTGCCGTCGATGACGCCCTTGGACAGCGCTTCGGTCACAGCAGGCACCGGCATGCCAACCGGCGTGGCGCCCAGCTTGACCAGCATGTTGTTGACGATACGCGTACCACCGCGGATCTTCATGCCGCGCAGTGTCTCCAGGCCGGTGACCGGCTGCTTGGTGTGGAACAGGCCGGGACCATGGGTGTGCACGGCCAGCAGCTTCACGTCCTTGAATTCGTCGGTGGCGTTCTTCTGAACAAACTCCCACGCAGCGCGGGAGGTGATTTCACCCGCGTTCGGGCCGGAAGGCGCGATGAAGGGAATCTCGAAGACTTCGGTCTTGATGAAGCGGCCGGGTGTGTAGCCCAGCACGGTCCAGGTGATGTCGGCAACGCCGTCCTTGGCCTGGTCGTAAAGCTGCGCCGGAGAGCCGCCCAGCTGCATGGCGTGGAAAAGCTGAATCTTGATGCGGCCGCCAGACTCCGCCTCGACCTTCTTGGCCCAGGGCACGATGGCTTTGGAGGGAATGGTGGCCTGCGGCGGCAGGAACTGGTGGAGGCGCAAGGTCACCTCTTGCGCCATCGCGGTGGTGGCGGTCAACGCCGCACATGCCAGGCCGAGGGCCCGCAGCTTGAATTTGTTCATGGGGAAGTCTCCTTGGATGACAAAAAACCGTTGCATACCTGGCACCACCCCCACAGCCTGCTCCGTTCTTCGAGAGCTAGGCTT
>CAMLOF010000343.1 GCA_946481585.1 uncultured Macromonas sp.
GGATGATGGGGAATGGGATGCCCAGCAGGGCTTGGAGGGGGTGGCTCATGAGTTGGGATTTTGCTTCGGTTCGTGGGGTTTGGCATACGCGGGGTTTCGCTCGTCAGGGGTTGGCGGCGCGGCGGGCACCCGCGCCGTGCCGCCTTCGCACTCGTGGCCCGGCCACCCCCAGGCACCAGCCGTGCCACCGCCCACCCAAGGGTAAACCCGTAAAGCATCCAGACCCAAATCATTTAACATGTTAAATAAATGAACACGACGCCCAACTTCAAACACCGCAACCTGCCGCGCTTGCTGCTGGAAGCCCGCGAAGCCGTGATGGCCCACACCCGGCCCGGCCTGCGCGCCCACGGCCTGAGCGACCAGCAATGGCGCGTGCTGCGCGTGCTGGGCGAACACGCCAGCGACCCGGCAGGCGTGGAAACTGGCCGCGTGGCACGCGAGGCCTTCATCCTCGGCCCCAGCCTCACCGGCGTGCTCAACCGCATGGAGCGCGACGGGCTGATCGAACGCGCGCGCTGCCCCGTGGACGGCCGCCGCACCGTGGTGCGCGCCACGGCTCGCGGGCTGGAGCTGGCGTCGGGCCTGTCGCACGTCATCGAAGAGCACTACGCCACGCTGGAAACCCAGATGGGCAAGGCCAAGCTGGACCAGCTCTACGCCCTGCTGGACGAAGTCATTGCCCTGGAACTGACCGACGCCCCCATCAACGACCACACCGAGGATGACGAGGCATGACCGCCCTCCACACCCAGTCCTACATTCCCAGCGGCACCGTGTACGGCACGCTGCTCAACTTCCAGCACGAGTGGGCTCTGTGGGCCGACCGCATGACGCAACCGCCCTACCAGGCCGCGCCGCAAGCCCCCGTGCTCTACGTGAAAACGGCAAACACCTTCTGTACCAGCGGCCAAGCGGCGCCCTTGCCGCCAGGCACGGTGGCGCTGGAGGTGGGCGCCAGCCTGGGCTTGGTCATGGGTGACGATGGCACCCCCACTGCTTGCGTGCTGCTGAACGACCTGCAACTGCCCCACGCCAGCTACTACCGCCCGCCGGTCAAGTTCAAGAACGGCGACGGGTGGCTGGGCATTGGCCAGCGCACGGTGCCGCTGGAAGCACTGGGCGGCCTGCTCGCCTTGGCCACGCTGAAGCTGGAGGTCTCCGTCAACGGCGAACACTGCCAGACGGTGGACCTGTCCACCCTGCGCCGTGACGCTGCCCAACTGCTGGCAGATGTGGGGGAATTCATGACCCTGCAACCTGGCGACGTGCTGATGCTGGGCACCGATGCCCTGGCCGATGGCACCCGCCCGCGCGTGCAGGCTGGTGACCGGGTGGAGATTTCCGCCCCCGGCTTCGAGCCTCTGGCGCAGACCATTACCGCTGTCCAGCCCATCCACGCGCCTCTTGTCCGCACAAAGAACAGCACACCACCACAGCGCCGCGCCCGCGTGGCGTGGGCAGGTGCCGTGCACGAGGCGGTGGAATCCGACGGCCAGCTGCTACTGACCCGCAGCCCATACGCTGGCCAACGTGTGTCTTTCGACGACGTGACATGGCTACCCCCGCTGGCCCCCGTGGCGCAGCCGCGCACGGTGTTGGCCCTGGGCCTGAACTACGCCGACCACGCCAAGGAACTGGCCTTCAAGGCGCCCGAGGAGCCCCTGGCCTTCGTCAAGGGCGCGGCCAGCCTGATCGGCCACCGGGCCTACACGCGTCGCCCCACGGGGGTGAAGTTCATGCACTACGAATGCGAGCTGGCCGTGGTGATCGGCCGCATGGCACGCAACGTGAAGAAGGACGACGCCTACGACTTCATCGCGGGCTACACCGTGGCCAACGACTACGCCATCCGCGACTACCTGGAGAACTGGTACCGCCCCAACCTGCGCGTGAAGAACCGCGACACCTGCACCCCCATTGGCCCTTGGCTGGTGGACGCCGCCTGGATACACGAGCGCCATGGCTCCCCCATGAATCTGGCGCTGCAGACCACCATAAACGGCGAGGTGACACAACGCGGCCACACCCGCGACATGATCTTTGACGTACCCACGCTGATCGAGTACTTCAGCAGCTTCATGACGCTCAACCCCGGCGACCTCATCCTGACCGGTACCCCCGACGGCGTGGTGAACTGCCAGCCGGGTGATGTGGTGGTCACCGAAATCGAAGGCCTCGGCGCACTGCAGAACACGCTCATCGCCGCCACCTGAAACCCATCCACACCCGAGCCCCACCATGACCACCCGCATCGACCACCTCATCAACGGCCAGCGCGTTGCCAGCCAGCAGTACTTTGAATCCATCAACCCCGCTACGCAGGGCGTGCTGGCCGAAGTGGCTGCTGGCGGCGAAGCCGAAGTGAATGCCGCCGTGCAGGCCGCCAAGGACGCCTTCCCCGCCTGGGCGGGCAAGCCCGCCACCGAACGCGCCAGGCTGATCCGCAAGCTAGGCGAACTCATCACTCAGCACGTGCCCGAGATCGCCCGTACCGAGACGGACGACACCGGCCAGACCATCAGCCAGACCGGCAAGCAGCTGGTGCCGCGCGCGGCAGACAACTTCAGCTACTTTGCCGAGATGTGCACGCGTGTGGACGGCCACACCTACCCCACGCCCACGCACCTGAACTACACCCTGTTTCACCCGGTGGGCGTGTGCGCGCTCATCAGCCCGTGGAACGTGCCCTTCATGACGGC
>CAMLOF010000344.1 GCA_946481585.1 uncultured Macromonas sp.
TGCGCCACGGGGTGGAGCCCTGTGTCGAAGGGGCCGAAATCACTGTGGAGGCCTACGAGGACGGCGGTTACCTGACCCTGTTCGTTCGGAACCCGATGCCACCGGCCGACCAGCGCGGCCCGTCTTCCAACGGCAACCACATGGCCGTGGACAACATCCGGGAACGCCTGGATCTGCATTTCGACGCCGAGGCCCATTTCAAGACCTACACCTCCAGCGAGGGCGAATACGTTGTGCAGATTCGCCTGCCCATTCGCCACGCCGACGTCAGCAACACCGGCAAGGCTGCAGTGGCATGATGCTGCCATGAGCACTTTGCGCGTGGCCACCTACAACATCCACAAAGGCGTGCAGGGCCTGGGGCCGGTGCGCCGGCTGGAAATCCACAACCTGCTGCATGCCGTGGAGCAGTTCGACGCTGACATTGTCTGCCTGCAGGAAGTGCGCGCCTACCACCGCAAGCTGCAGAACCGATTCCGACATTGGCCGCAGGCCGGGCAGGCAGCGTACCTGGCCCCCGAGGGGTATGAGGCCATCTACCGCACCAACGCCGTTACCCGCCATGGCGAACACGGCAACGCGCTGTTGTCGCGCTGGCCCGTGTTGTGGCACGGCCACCAGGACGTATCCGATCACCGGTTCGAGCAACGCGGTCTGTTGCACGTGGCAGTGCAGGTGGACGGCTGCCCCGTCCACGTGATTGTGGTGCACCTCGGGCTCATCCACGCCAGCCGGGAGCGGCAGATCGAGCAACTGCGTCGTTTTGTGGAGCGCGAGGTGCCGAGTGGCGCCCCGCTGATCGTGGCTGGGGACTTCAATGATTGGGGCGTGCGCCTGCACCAGCCGATGGCCGCCTTCGGTTTGCGCACTTTCGAGGACATCCGGCTGGCCACCTACCCGTCGCGCCTGCCTTTGCTCCACCTCGACCGTGTGTACGTACGGGGCTTGCGCCCAGTGGCCGCCCACGTGCCGCATGGCAAGGCCTGGGCGCGCATGTCTGACCACCTGCCCCTGATCGCGGAGCTGGCACTGGCGTGAAGGCCCCCCTGCGTTCCGGCCACGGGTTGCGCCTGCTCGAAGGCGGCGAGGAACTGTTCCCCGCGTTGGTGCGAGCCATGGACCGGGCGCGGCAACTGGTGCACCTGGAGACCTACATCTTCGAGTTTGCCAACAGCGCCTTGCAGGTGGCGCAGGCGCTGGAGCGCGCTGCCCTGCGCGGTGTGACCGTGCGGCTGGTGGTCGACGGCATTGGCACCCCAGGTCTGCCCGCCGAGTGGGCGCAACGGCTGACCCGTGCCGGTGTCCAGTGGCGCATCTATGCACCGCTGGGCAAGTTCGGGCTGCTCATTCCCAGCCGCTGGCGTCGGCTGCACCGAAAGCTTTGCGTGGTTGATGGCGTGCTGGGTTTTTGCGGCGGCATCAACATCATCGATGACAAGGACGACGTGGCCTTGGGCCGACTGCCCGAACCTCGGCTGGATTTTTCCTTGCAGGTGAGCGGCCCCCTTGTGGCAGACATGCTGGAGACCATGGAGCAACTGTGGTGGCGCCTGCAGGCCGTTCGCAGCGCGCGCCAGAGGGAATTCCGCGCGGCCTGGCTGGCCCTGCGCGAAGCCTTGCCCCAGTTACGGCCCGAAGACTGGCCCGAACTGCCACCGCGCGGCGGCAAGGAAAAAGCCGCGCTTGCAGCGCTGGTGTTGCGTGACAACGTTCACCACCGGCACGACATTGAACGTGCCTACCTCAAAGCTATTGGTGAGGCGCGCCGCGAGATCGTCATCGCCAATGCCTACTTCATCCCTGGTCGGCGGCTGCGCCGGGCGCTCGTGCTAGCCACACAAAGGGGTGTACGAGTGCGCCTTCTGCTGCAGGGCAAGTACGAGCATTTTCTGCAATACCACGCAGCCCGCCCCGTCTATCACCGGCTCCTGGCCGCCGGGGTGGACATCCACGAATACGCCCCCAGCGCGTTGCATGCCAAGGTGGCTGTGGTCGATGGACGCTGGGCAACCGTTGGCTCCACCAACCTTGACCCCCTCAGCCTGCTGCTGGCGCGCGAGGCCAACGTCGTCACCACCGACGCCACCTTCGCCCGAAGCCTGCGCGACCGGCTGGACGCGCTGATGCGCACAGCGGGCAACAAGCTGGATTCAGCCCGTTTTGCTGGCAGGCCCTGGCACCAGCGCGTGCTGGACCGCATGGCCTTCGGCGTGATGCGGGCGGTGCTATTCCTGACCGGGCACCGCTACTGAGTCTTAACCCCATTCGCTTGGCGCCCTTTGCAGGCGGTGTTAGCATCCCCTCATGCTGATGAAAGCCCCAGAAAACATGACCGACGCCACCCAGGACGAGGGCACCCCGGTGTCCGTGAAGATCCGCGAGCGCATCAAGGCGGCGCGGCAACGTTTCCACTCCAACGACAACATCGCTCAGTTCATCCAGCCGGGTGAGCTGGAGGCTCTGCTGGACGAAGTCACCGAGAAGATGCAAGGTGTGCTTGACAGCATGGTCATCGACACCGAGAACGACCACAACACCGACAACACCGCGCGCCGCGTGGCCAAGATGTACCTCAAGGAGGTATTTGCCGGCCGTTACGTCGCGGGGCCCACCATTACAGAATTCCCCAACGCCGAGCACCTTAACGAGCTGATGATCGTCGGCCCGATCACGGTGCGCAGCGCGTGCAGTCACCACT
>CAMLOF010000345.1 GCA_946481585.1 uncultured Macromonas sp.
GGGCATCGCGTTCGTGCAGTTCTTCGTGCTCGACAAGATGTTCGGCTTCATCCAGGGCTTCACGCCCGAAAGCGTCAACGCCACGCCAGACATCGCGTCCTACGTTGAAGCCATTCTGTCGCTGTACCTTGCGTTCGGCCTGGCCTTCCAAGTGCCCATCGTTGTCATGTTGCTGGTGCGCTTCGATATGGTCACCGTTGAAAAGCTCAAGGCTTTTCGAGGCTACTTTGTTGTCGTCGCGTTCATCATTGCCGCTGTTGTCACACCACCAGATGTGATTTCGCAGCTGGCCCTGGCCATTCCGATGTGTGTGCTTTACGAACTAGGGATTCTCGGCTCCCGCTGGTTCTCCAGGGTTTCCCGCGCGCCCGACGCCGAAACGCCGGACGGCGCCTGACCTGCATCAGTTCTGGTTGCGCGGTGGGGTTCTGCGCGCCGGGGTGATGTGGAGTTGCATGCGCTGACCGCGCCGCAGAACTTCCAGTTCCGTAGGCTTTCCGGGTGTGAGTGCGGCCACCTTGCCAAGCAATGAGGAGACGTCCTTCACAGGCGCGCCAGCCACCGTGGCGATAACGTCACCGGGTTGGATTCCCGCTGCTGCGGCCGGACCGTTTTGCAGCACGCCCGTGATGATGACGCCGTCCTTGCTGTCAATGCCGAAATACTGGGCCAACTCGGGCGTCAAGTCTTGGGGCTCCACACCTATCCATCCTCGTGTCACGGCGCCGTCGCGCACAATGGCTTCCATCACACTGCGCGCCGTAGAGGTGGGTATGGCGAAACCAATGCCCATGGAGCCGCCAGAACGAGAATAGATAGCCGTGTTGATGCCCATCAACTGGCCGTTCACATCCACCAGCGCGCCACCAGAATTGCCGGGGTTGATGGCTGCGTCCGTCTGGATGAAGTTCTCGAAAGTATTGATGCCCAATTGTGTGCGGCCCAGCGCGCTGACGATGCCGCTGGTCACGGTCTGGCCCACGCCGAAGGGGTTGCCGATTGCCAGCACCACATCGCCCACCTCCAACTGCTCCGAGTTACCCAGGACGATGACCGGAAGATCCGCCAGTTCAATCTTCAGAATGGCCAGATCGGTCTCGGGGTCCGTGCCGATGATCGTTGCCTTCGAGCGGCGCCCATCGCTGAGTTGCACCTCGATTTCATCGGCTTCTTCCACCACGTGGTTGTTGGTGAGGATGTAACCTTCGGGGCTGACGATGACGCCAGAGCCCAGGCCGGACTGAGGCTGGCTGTCGGGCTGGTCACCAAAGAAAAAGCGGAACCACGGGTCGTTCTGCTGGGCATTCGGCACGGCCGCTTTGCTGGTCGTGATGCTCACCACCGCAGGGGCCGCTGTCTTGGCAGCACCGCTGTAGCTGTTGGCGGCAACAGCCGGATCTCGCTCGTGCGTGCCTGACTCGAACACCGGCACGATGGAAGCCAAGGTGGGTTTGCGATGCAGCCACTGGGGCTTGAGCGTTGCGACGACAAAATAGGCCGCCAGCAAAACGGTGACGACCTGGGAAAACAGCAGCCAGTAGCGCTTCATGAGGCTCCAGATAAAGTCTTGAACAGCAGGCTTGACGTGGATCAACCCGATTGGGGCCGGACTTCGTTGAAATCAGAGCATTACAACCCTGTCCGGAGTGAGGAATGAAAGCAATTGTGGACCTTTTTTCCACCGATTACGGCCTGTTGAGCCTTGGTGTGCTGCTTTTCATCATCTTCATGGCCTGGTGGTTCATGCGCTTCTTCTCCCGCAAGATGGCCGAGTCGGAAAAGAACGGCTCGTCCTGATGGGGCCGCTCGCCAAGGGGTATCCTTGGTGGCATGACGAACTCGGAATCTCTGTCTACGGCGGCCGGTTGCAGCCGCGAAGCCTTGCTTCAGTCCTTCGACGCAGTTTTGGAGCCCTGGCGCTTCAAAGACTACGGCCCGAACGGTCTGCAAGTGGAGGGGCGGGCGCAAGTACGCAGGCTGGTCAGTGGCGTTACCGCCAGCCGTGCCCTGATTGAGGCTGCAATTGCCCGTCAGGCGGACGCGATCTTCGTCCATCACGGCTTGTTCTGGCGCGGTCAAGACGGCAGGGTGACCGGCTGGATGAAGCAGCGCCTGGCGCTGCTGCTTGAGCACGACATCAACCTGTACGCCTACCACCTGCCATTGGACGCGCATCCCGTGCTGGGTAACAACGCTCAGCTTGGCTTGCGCCTGGGCATCCAGCCCTTGGAGGCCGGCTGGGGGCGGTTTGGTGAGCAAGACCTGGGCTTCATCGGCGCGCCGCCCGTGGATTCAGCAGTGGCTTTTGCAGAGCACGTGCGTTCTGTCCTGGGGCGTCCCGTGACGTTGCTGGACACTGCATCAAGGCCGTTGCGGCGTGTCGCCTGGTGCACGGGCGGGGCGCAAGGCTACTTCGAAGCCGCGATTGCAGCAGGTGTGGACCTGTTTTTGACGGGCGAAATATCCGAGCCTCAGGCCCACTACGCGCGGGAATGCGGCGTGGCCTTTCTTGCCTGCGGGCACCACGCCACTGAACGCTACGGGGCCCCCGCTGTCGCGGCTCAGGCGGCAGCACAGCTGGGTTTGTGGCACGAGTTCATTGACATCGATAACCCAGCATGAACACCGGACACCCTTCGCCAAGGCCTGTGGCTATCACCATGGGTGATCCCTCGGGTATCGGCCCCGAAATCGTT
>CAMLOF010000346.1 GCA_946481585.1 uncultured Macromonas sp.
GCAGCGGGTGGCGGCGCAGCAGGCGGTCCAGGTTGTGGGGCAGGGTGTTGTAGATGCGCGTTTCCACGTCGCGGTCAAAGCACAGCACGCGGCGCGTGCCGCTGGGGGTGGTTTCGTCACGCGTGCCGTGCTGTATGTAGTCGCGCAGCACCTGCGGGTCCCAGCGGGCAAAGGCCTTTTTGTGGGCGAAGTGCTCCAAGGCGGCTTGTTCGTCAGGCCAGGTGTTGCGGCGCTTGCGGCTCACCTGCCCGGGTGACAGGGCACCGATCACCTGCGTTTGCTTGGCCAGTTGCAGGGCGCGTGCGCGCCAGCCGCCCAGCACGGGCGAATCCAGCATCACCACGCCTTTCACCGGCACGCCCGCCAGCACGGGGTGGGTGGCGGCGCACATCAGGCTCAAGAAGCCACCCAGGGAGTGGCCCACCAGGTACAGCGGGCCTTGGCCATGGGCCTGTGCGGCTTCAGCGGCGAATTCGGCCAGTTGTTCCACCAGGTGCGGCCAGTTGCTGGTCACGGGAAAGCGAGGGTCGTGCCCGAACTTGTCCACCGCCTTGACCTGATACCCCCGTGCGCGCAGGCTGCGAAACAGCACGCCATACGTGCCCCCAGGGAAGCTGTTGCCGTGCGAAAACACGACCAGCGGGTGGGCTTCAACGGCGGCGCGCGGTGGGTTCATCAGATGAGTTTTTCTTTGGCGTTGGTGATTTTCTTGAGCGGCTGGCTGCGTGCGCCGGGGGCCAGCAGCGGGGTGGCGGTGGCACCGCCGTCCCAGGCCGGGTCTTCAATGCCGTCGAACACCTCGCGCAGCTTCTGGCCCCAGGTGCCACGCAGCATGCGGAAGTAGGGATTTTGCTCGTCTATGCAAACGATCTTGTCGCTTGCGAGACGGCCCGCCTCGTACACGGCCAAATCCAGCGGCAGGCCCACCGACAGGTTGGACTTGAGCGTGGAGTCCATGGACACGAGCAGGCACTTGGCGGCTTCGTCCAGCGGGGTTTCGGGGGTGATGACGCGGTCCAGAACGGGTTTGCCGTATTTGCTTTCGCCGATCTGGAAGAACGGCGTTTCGGGCGTGGCTTCGATGAAGTTGCCGGGCGAATAGATCTGGAACAGGCGCATGCCTTCACCAGCGATCTGCCCGCCAAAGATCATGCTGACGTTGAAGTCCACCCCGTTGCGTTTGAGCGCTTCACCGTCGCGCTCGTGCACGTGGCGCACGGCGGCGCCCAGCACGCGGGCGGCGTCGAACATGCTCTTGGCGTTCCAGATGGTGATGGGCTCGTCCCCGTGTTCGCTCTTGAGCTGTTCAACCTGCAAGATCTCGCGCACCGACTGCGAGATGCTCAGGTTGCCCGCAGACAGCAGGCACATGAAGCGGTCGCCCGGCTTCTCGTACACGATCATCTTGCGGAAGGTGCTGATCTGGTCCAGCCCGGCGTTGGTGCGCGAGTCGGACAGGAAGACGAGCCCGGCGTTGAGTTTGACGGCGACGCAGTAAGTCATGGCTGTTGCAGCAGTTTCTTGAGGGAATAGAGTTGTTCCAGCGCCTCGCGCGGGCTGAGGGCGTCGGGGTCGATCTGGGCCAGGGCCTGTTCCACGCGGCTGGGCTCGGGCGCGGCGGCGGCGGGCGGCGGGGCAAACAAATCCACCTGGGCCTGCGCCTGGGCGCTGTGGGTTTCCAGCGCCTCCAGCGCGTGGCGGGCGTGCTGCACCACGGCGCCGGGCACACCGGCTAGGCGGGCCACTTGCACACCGTAGCTGCGGCTGGCGGGGCCGGGCTCGATCTGGTGCAGGAAGACGATGTCGCGCCCGTGGGCTTCCACCGCGCTCACGTGTACGTTGATGGCCGCGTGGTGGCTGGCGGGGAATTCCGTCAGCTCGAAGTAGTGCGTGGCGAACAGGGTGAAGGCCTTGACCTTGTCGTGCAGGTGCGTGGCAATGGCCGAAGCCAGTGCCAGGCCGTCGAAGGTGGAGGTGCCGCGCCCGATCTCGTCCATCAGCACCAGGCTGTGCGGCGTGGCGCCGTGCAGAATCTGCGCGGCTTCGGTCATTTCCAGCATGAAGGTGGACTGGGCGTTGGCCAGGTCGTCTGCCGCGCCAATGCGGGTGTGGATGGCGTCCAGCGGCCCCAGGCGGCAGCGTGTGGCGGGCACGTAGCTGCCCATGCTGGCCAGCAGCGCAATCACGGCCACCTGGCGCATGTAGGTGGACTTACCGCCCATGTTGGGGCCGGTGATGACCTGCATGCGGGCCTTGGGGCCCATGACCGTGTCGTTGGGAATGAAGGCGCCAGCGCCAGTTTCGTTCAGGCGCGCTTCCACCACCGGGTGGCGTCCGCCGCGGATTTCGATGCAGGGCTCCAGCGCAAATTCGGGCTCGCTCCAGTTGAGCGTGAGCGAGCGTTCGGCCAGGGCGCACAGCGCGTCCAGCGCGGCAATGGCGCGGGCCAGTTCGCCCAGCGCGGGCACGTGGTTCTGCAGTTCGTCCAGCAGGCCTTCGTACAGCCACTTCTCGCGCGCCAGGGCACGTTCCTGCGCGCTCAGGGCCTTGTCTTCAAAGGCCTTCAGCTCGGGGGTGATGAAGCGTTCGGCGTTTTTCAGCGTCTGGCGGCGGCGGTAGTCGTCGGGCACTTTGTCGAGCTGGCCCTGCGTGACTTCGATGTAGAAGCCGTGCACCTTGTTGAACTGCACGC
>CAMLOF010000347.1 GCA_946481585.1 uncultured Macromonas sp.
CGCAGCGCGGCTCGGGCCAGTTCGACAAGGCCGAGAAGATCATCACCGACAACCGCGTGCTGTTCCACCGCGTGGCCAACACGCTCAACTACCTCGACATCAAGACCGTGGTGGTGAGCTGCGGCACCTGCTTCGACCAGCTCTCGGGTTATGAATTCGAGAAGATCTTCCCCGGTTGCCGCATTGTCGACATTCACGAGTACCTGCTGGAAAAGGGCATCACCCTGGAAGGCAAGGGCGCCTATCTGTACCACGACCCCTGCCACAGCCCCATGAAGCAGCAGGCGCCGCTCAAGACCGTCAAGGCACTGCTGGGCGACACGGTGTTGCAGAGCGACCGCTGCTGCGGCGAATCGGGCACGCTGGGCGTCACCCGCCCCGATGTCTCCACGCAGGTGCGCTTCCGCAAGGAAGAGGAGCTGCGCAAGAACGCCCAGCAACTCACGGCACTGGCCGAGCAGAACGGTGTGGCTGCCACCCCTGGCACCACCAAGATCCTCACCAGCTGCCCGAGCTGCCTGCAAGGCCTCAGCCGTTATGGCGAGGACTTGCCCAATGGCCTGCTGGAGGCGGACTACATCGTCATCGAGATGGCGCGCCACATCCTGGGCGAGAACTGGCTGCCCGACTACGTGGCCCGTGCCAACGCTGGCGGCATCGAGCGGGTGCTGGTGTGAGTCTGGAGGCGCCCGTGTCCGCTTGCCCGCTGTGCGAAGGTGACGGCGGCCTCGTGGTGTTGCGCCACGAGAAGTTTCGCGTTATCCGCGTCCAGGGTGCCGAGGCGGCCGACTTCCCGGCCTTCTACCGCGTCATCTGGAACAGCCACGTCGCCGAGTGGTCCGACCTGTCTGATGATGACCAGGCCCTGTGCATGCGCGCGGTCAGTGCGGTGGAACGCGCCGTGCGCGATGCCGTGCAGCCCCGCAAGATCAACCTGGCCGCGCTGGGCAACATGGTGCCGCATCTGCACTGGCACGTAGTGGCCCGTTTCGAATGGGACAGCCGCTTTCCCGCCCCCATCTGGGCGGCGCCCGTGCGCCCGAACGACGAGGCACGTTGGGCCCCTGTCCGCCAACGCCTGTCTGCCTGCGATGCCGCCATCGCGGCCCTGACCCTGAACTGAAGGTGAACACCATGGCCGGTTTGCAAAACAGCACCCCCACCCCCGAATCCATCACCGTGCATGCGCAGTCGCGCGTGCTCGAGGTGGGCTTCTCTGACGGCGCGACCTTCCGCATCCCCTTTGAGCTGATGCGCGTGTATTCGCCCTCCGCCGAAGTGCAGGGCCATGGCCCTGGACAGGAGACGCTGCAGACCGGCAAGCGCAATGTCGATCTCGTGGCGCTGGAGCCAGTGGGCAACTACGCTGTGCAGCCAACGTTCTCCGATGGGCACGATTCCGGCATCTTCAGCTGGGACTACCTGTACTTCCTGGGCGCCAAACAGGACGAACTGTGGGCCGATTACAACGCACGCCTGCAGGCCGCCGGGGTCGACCGTGACGCACCCATGCCCGAAAAGGCGGGGTCCGCTTGCGGGCATCATCACTGAAATATCCATCTAAATCAACGGGTTGTGCCTGCTGCATCCCGTTGTGGCGGGGTTGATGCACTCGTTCGCCAGAGCGGTGCATTCCCCTGCAATGCGCACTGATTTCGTGCGGCATTGTGAACAGCCTGTGTGCATCACCTACCATTTCTGCCATGAGCCAGACACATTTCGGATTCCAGACCGTTGACGAGCGCGACAAGGCGCGCCACGTCCGGCAGGTGTTCGACTCCGTTGCGTCCAACTACGACGTGATGAACGACCTGATGTCGGCCGGCCTCCATCGCTGGTGGAAGACCTACACCATCAATGTGGCCAACCCCCGTCCGGGCGACCGTGTGCTCGACATCGCGGGCGGCACGGGTGACCTCGGGCTGGCCTTTGCGCCACGCGTGGCGCCCACCGGCACGGTGGTGCACACAGATATCAACGAAGCCATGCTGCGCGAGGGCCGCAACCGCCTGCTCGACAAGGGCCTGGTGCTGCCCACCATGGTCTGCGACGCCGAGAAGCTGCCCTTCGCCGATGGAAGCTTCGACATCGTCACGGTGGCGTTCGGCCTGCGCAACATGACGCACAAGGACGCGGCCCTCAAGGAAATGAACCGCGTTCTCAGGACCGGCGGCAAGCTGCTGGTGCTGGAGTTTTCCAAGGTGGCGCCGCCGCTGGAAAAGGCATACGACTGGTACAGCTTCAACATCCTGCCCAAACTCGGCAAATGGGTGGCCAGGGACGAAGAAAGCTACCGTTACCTGGCCGAATCCATCCGCATGCACCCAGATCAGGAAACCCTGCGCGGCATGATGAAGGAAGCCGGTTTCGGGCACGTGGATGTTCACAACCTTTCGGCGGGCATCACGGCGCTGCACGTGGGAATCAAGTGTTGACGGCGGTCACGATTATTAAAGCGAGTGAGACATGAAGGTGTGGGCGGTGATTCTGAGTTGCGCCATGGCGTTTTCTTCGCCGGAAGCGTGGGCGGCCAAGCGGCTGGGTGGTGGTACGTCTATCGGCAAACAGTCGACCAACGTCACGCAGCGCAACACATCCACTCCTTCGACCCAGTCCGCACCTGCGCCCAGCCAGCCAGCCACGGCCCCTGGCGCCACAGCGTCGCAGCCCGC
>CAMLOF010000348.1 GCA_946481585.1 uncultured Macromonas sp.
ACGAACCCTTCCACATCACCATGTCGGCGCCGGTTTCGCGCTGAATGTAGGCCCCCAGGTGCTTGTCGGGCGCCCACAGAATCTTGTGGCCCTTGTCCTTGAGCGCCCGCACGATATCCAGCGCGCAGCTGGATGTCACCAGCCAGTCGGAACGCGCCTTCACCGCGGCGCTGGTGTTGGCATAGACCACCACGGTGCGGTCGGGGTGCTCGTCGCAGAAGGCACTGAACTCCTCTACCGGGCAGCCCAGATCGAGCGAACAGGTGGCGTCCAGCGTGGGCATGAGCACCGTCTTCTCGGGGCTCAGGATCTTGGCGGTCTCGCCCATGAAGCGCACGCCAGAGACCACCAGCGTCTTGGCCGGGTGGTCGCGCCCAAAGCGCGCCATCTCCAGCGAATCGCTGACGATGCCACCGGTTTCCTCGGCCAGATCCTGCAGGTCGGGGTGCACGTAGTAGTGCGACACCATCACCGCATTGCGCTCCTTGAGCAGGCGACGAATCTTGTCCTTCAGGGCCGCCCGCTCCTGCGGGCCCGGCTCTTGCGGCACATGTGCCCAGACGTGGCGGGTCGGGCAGGAGGGCTGCTCGACATCCACTTCAATGACCTTGTCCATCACTTCCAGCTTTCAAAAATACCGGTCTGCTCAAACCGCTTCAAACCGCATCGAAAAATCGACCGCCTTCACATCCTTGGTCAACGCACCAATGGAAATGCGGTCCACCCCGGTTTCTGCAAGGGCTCGCACCGTGTCCAGGTTCACGCCCCCGGAAATCTCCAGAACCGCCGCGCCACCCGCGTGGGCTGCGTTGATGCGTACCGCCTCATGCAGGGTAGTCAAGTCCATATTGTCCAGCAGGACCATACGCGCACCAGCGTCAAGGGCTTCTTGCAGCTGTGCCAGGGTTTCCACCTCGATCTGCACGAACTTGGCCTGGGGCGCGGTTTCCTGCACACGTCGCAGCACGGCGCTCACGCCACCAGCCGCCGCAATGTGGTTTTCCTTGATCAGCACGGCGTCGTACAGGCCCAAACGGTGGTTGAGCCCCCCGCCCTGCAACACGGCGTACTTTTGCGCCAGACGCAGGCCAGGCAGCGTCTTGCGGGTGTCCACGATGCGCGCCCGCGTGCCAGACACAGCCTTAACGTACTGTGCCGTCTTGGTGGCCACGGCGCTCAGCGTCTGCAGGAAGTTCAGCGCGGTGCGCTCAGCCGTCAGCAGCTGTTGTGCCAGGCCTTCAATCTCCAACACCACCTGGTTGACCTCGCACCGTTGACCTTCAGCCACGTGCCAGCGCAGGGTTGCAGTGGGGTCCAGGGCCAGCACGGCGGCGTCCACCCAGGGCCTGCCGCAAATCACGGCGGCTTCGCGGGCCAGCACGCGGGCCCGTGCACGGCGCGCCGGGTCCACCAAGGCGGCGGTCAGGTCGCCAGCGCCCACGTCCTCGGCCAGGGCGCGGCCCACGTCCGCCTGCACCAGCGCAGCCAGGCGGCTGGGAGAAAAATCGTTGGTATCGTTCATCGGGGAATCTTCTGGGTAACGCTCACGGCAAATCCACACTCAACTGTACCGCGAGGGGACGAAGCATAACGGGATCGACTAGACTCCCGACTTCGCGGGCTGTTCCAGCCCTACGTTCACCATGCCGCTCGGCCCCCGAGACACCGAGACCACCATGAGCGAGACCACGGCCAGCACTCCCTACGGAACCCTTCCTTCGGCGTCCCCGCTGCCCCAGCGCAAGCCCGTCAGCCTGCCGCGCCTGCAAGACATGCGCGAGCGCGGCGAAAAGATCACCATGCTCACCGCCTACGACGCGACCTTCGCTGCCGTGGCCGACAGCGCCGGCGTGGAATGCCTGCTGGTGGGCGACTCGCTCGGCATGGTCTGCCAGGGCCTGTCCAGCACCGTGGGCGTGACGCTGGAGACCATGTGTTACCACACCGAAAGCGTCACCCGCGGCCTGCGCCGCGTGCAGGGCACCGCCTGGGTGATTGGCGATCTGCCTTTCGGCAGCTACCAGGAATCGAAGGAACAGGCCATCCGCAGCGCGTCGGCGCTGATGCACGCGGGCGCCCACATGGTCAAGCTTGAAGGCGGCGGCTGGACCGCCGAGACCGTGCGCTTCCTGGTGGAGCGCGGCATTCCCGTGTGCGCCCACCTGGGCCTCACCCCACAGACCGTGCACGCCCTGGGCGGCTACCGCGTGCAAGGCCGCAGCGACAGCGACGCCCTGCGCCTCAAGCACGAGGCCCTGGAACTGCAAGACGCAGGGGCGTCGATGCTGGTGCTTGAAATGGTACCCGCCACCCTGGCCGCCGAGGTAACGCAGCAGTTGCCGCGTTGCCACACCATCGGCATAGGTTCGGGCAAAGGCACGGCTGGCCAGGTGCTGGTGATGCACGACATGCTGGGCATGGGCCTGGGCAAGACGCCCAAGTTCGTGCGCAACTTCATGGACGGACAGTCCAGCGTGCGCGGCGCCATGGCCGCCTATGTACAAGCCGTCAAAGACGGCAGCTTCCCCGACAACACCCTGCACGCCTGGTAAGGCACGCCATGCAAGTCATACACACCATCGCCGAGCTGCGCGAGCAGCTGGCACGCCACGATTCCCCAGCCTTCGTGCCCACCATGGGCAACCTGCA
>CAMLOF010000349.1 GCA_946481585.1 uncultured Macromonas sp.
AGTGACCGGTGCCGGCAGTGGATTCCAGCTTGATCTTTTCGCGTCCGCCTTTGGTTGCCATGGTGCAGCTCCTTTAAATCAGGCTTGGCCACGTGCGCGCAGGTCGGCGAGCACAGCTTCGATACCGTTCTTGTCGATCAGGCGCAGAGCAGCGCCAGAGACGCGCAGACGCACCCAGCGGTTTTCGCTCTCGACCCAGAAACGGCGGGATTGCAGGTTCGGCAGGAACCGGCGCTTGGTTTTGTTGTTGGCGTGGGAAACGTTGTTCCCAACCATGGGCTTCTTGCCCGTGACTTCGCAAACGCGTGCCATGATGGACACTCCAGTGAAAAATTAACGGCTTGCGCCGCACCTCGCCCGTGTCCTGTGTTGTGCCGCCTGCCCCACGGTTTTCTCAAACGGTGTGGACGGCTCCGGCTCGCGGGCGGTTGAATTTTCTGCAAAAAGCAAAACGCGCATTATAGCTTTGTTATCAAGGGCTTGGCAAGCCAGCCCTGAATGCCTCAGCCAGCGTGCTGCTCCAGGAAGCGTTGTGCATCCAGTGCGGCCATGCAGCCCGTGCCTGCGCTGGTGATGGCCTGGCGGTAGATGTGGTCCTGCACGTCGCCCGCGGCGAACACGCCCGGCACGGTGGTCTGCGTGGCAAAACCGTTTTGCCCGCCCTGGGTGATCAGGTAGCCGTCCTTCATCTCCAGCTGGCCCTTGAAGATTTCGGTGTTGGGGCTGTGGCCAATGGCGATGAAGCAGCCCTGCAGCTTGATGTCCTCGGTGGCGCCGGTCTGCACGTTCTTGATGCGGATGCCCGTCACGCCCGTGGCGTCACCCAGCACCTCGTCCAGCACGTTGAACACTTTCAGTTCGATCTTGCCTTCGCGGACCTTCTCCATCAGCTTGTCCACCAGGATGGCTTCGGCACGGAAGGTGTCGCGGCGGTGGACCAGGGTCACCTTGCTGGCGATGTTGGAGAGGTACAGAGCCTCTTCCACGGCGGTGTTGCCGCCACCCACCACGCAGACTTCCTGGCCGCGGTAGAAGAAGCCGTCGCAGGTGGCACAGGCGCTCACGCCTTTGCCCATGAAGGCCTCTTCAGACGGCAGCCCCAGGTAGCGGGCGGACGCGCCGGTGGCAATGATGAGGCTGTCGCAGCTGTACTGGCCCGCGTCACCCGTCAGCACGAAAGGCCGTTTGGACAGGTCAACGGTGTTGATGTGATCGAAGACGATCTCGGTCTTGAAGCGCTCGGCGTGCTCCAGGAAGCGCTGCATCAGCTCGGGGCCTTGCACACCGTGTACGTCTGCGGGCCAGTTGTCCACCTCGGTGGTGGTCATGAGCTGGCCGCCCTGGGCGATGCCGGTCACGAGCACGGGGTTGAGGTTGGCGCGTGCGGCATAGACGGCGGCGGTGTAGCCAGCCGGGCCGGAGCCGAGGATCAGGACTTTGGCGTGTTTCATAAAGGCAATCTGTGCGTTTCTGGGCAGCCGCTATTGTAGAAAGTGCGGCCGCGCCCTTGGCGCCGCCATGGGCTTGCTTTGCCGCACGGGCTGGTGGGCCGCCTTCTTGCTGGGTTAAGCTTGCGCCTTGCATTTATGACGTATTCGCTCAACACACTCAACGCCGACACGGCAAGCCCGCAACCCAGTGGCCTGTCGCGTTTCGCCCAGGAAATCGGCCTGGTTTTTGGTGCGGCCATTCTGCTGTTCTGGCTCGTGGCGCTGCTCAGCCATTCCCCAGCAGACCCTGCCTGGTCAACCTCAGGCACGGCCGGCCAGGTGCACAACTGGGGCGGCAAGCTGGGGGCCTGGGTGGCCGATGTCAGCTATTACTTGCTGGGGTTCTCCGTCTGGTGGTGCGTGCTGGCCGCCTCGCGCACCTGGCTGGCCGCGTTGGCGCGTTGGCTGCGCGGGGCCATGCCAGGCGAAGATGTATCGGGCGGTAAATGGTGGCGGCAGCCTTCCGTGCAACGTGTGTTGTACGGCCTGGCGCTGCTGGGCCTGCTGGTGGCCAGCACCACGCTGGAATGGACGCGCCTGCACCGCTGGGATGCCATCCTACCGGGTAATGCTGGCGGTGTGCTGGGTGAGCTGATTGGTGGGCAAGCCATGCGTTGGCTCGGGGCCACCGGTTCTGCCTTGCTGGCCTTGAGCTTGCTGGTGTTCACCACGGCGCGTGTGTTCCGTTTCTCCTGGGGGCAGACTGCCGAGGGCCTGGGCGAACGCCTGGACCGCTGGTTTGAGTCCCGCCGTGAGCGCCGCGAGGCAGACGAAGACGTGCGCATTGGCCAGCAGGCGGCGCGCGAACGCGAGCGCGACGAGGCTGACGAGTTGATGGAGCGTGTGGAGCCTGCCCCGTGGGAGGACGACGCTGCGCCAGAGCCCGAACAGGCGGCCAAGCCCGTCAAGGTGCCGCCCAAGCCGGTGCAGATCATCGAGCCCACCCTGGCCGAAGTGCCCCAGAGCACACGCGTGGTCAAGGAGCGCCAGAAGCCCTTGTTCGCCGAAATGCCCGACTCCAAGCTGCCGCAGGTGGATCTGCTTGACGCCCCTGGCAAGCAGCAGGCCAGCGTGGCACCCGAGACGCTGGAGATGACCAGCCGCCTGATCGAGAAGAAGCTGCGCGACTTTGGCGTGGAGGTGGTGGTGGTGGCGGC
>CAMLOF010000350.1 GCA_946481585.1 uncultured Macromonas sp.
GAGGGCGCCCGCTGGGTGGATGCCCGCGTGAGCGACGATGCGGCCTTGGCCCGCTGGGGCATCGAAAGCCGCAACGGCTGATTCGACGGCCCGGCGGTGGCTCAGTCGCCCATGACCACGCCTTCGCGACGCGGGTCAGCACCGCCAAAGTAGCCGCCCGGCAGGCGTTGAATGGCCTGCAGCCCGCTGGTCATGTTCATTTCCCGGACCTCGTGCCCCCGGGCCTTCAGCGCATCTACCGTGGCGGCAGGGAAGCGTTTTTCTTCCAGTAGCGTGGGGCCGTTGGCCGAACCGAAGTTGGGCAGGTTGATGGCCTGCTGGGCGTTCAGGCCCCAGTGCAGGGTGCCCCAAAGCGTCTTGGCGGTGTAGTGGATGATCAGCGCCCCTCCGGGGCTGCCGCCGCTCATCGCCAGTTGCCCCGAGGCTTTGTCGAACACCAGGGTGGGCGACATGGACGAACGCGGGCGTTTGCCCGGCTGCACACGGTTGGCGATGGGGGCGCCCTGGGCGTCGCGCGGGGCGAAGCTGAAGTCGGTCAACTCGTTGTTGAGCAGGAAGCCCTTGACCATCTGGCGGGCGCCGAAGGCGTCTTCGATGGTGGTGGTCATGGCCACGGCACGCCCCTGAGCGTCAACGATGCTGATGTGGCTGGTGCCGTATTCCGGCTGATGTGGCATGGGGGCGAAACTGGTTCGCGTGCCCTCAGGGCGGCCGGGTTGCGCGACTTTCATGGACTGGGCTCCGATCAGCCGCGCCCGCTGCGCCAGGTAGTCGGGTGACAGCAGGCTCATCCACGAGCCGGCGGGCGGGGGAACGAAGTCGGGGTCGGCCACGTATTGAGCGCGGTCGGCGAACGCCAGGCGGGCGGCCTCGGTGTAGAAGTGCAGCCAGTCGGCGCTGGGCAGGCCGTCGACACCCAGGGGCAGGGCGGCGCCCTGCGTGTTCTGCAGGATGCCCAGCATCTGGCCGATGGCGATGGCGCCCGAGCTGGGCGGAGGGAAACCACAGAGCCGGTACACCTTCTGCGGCTGAACGGCATGGTCGTGGCACAGTGGTTCACGCTTGCGCGGCTGGTAGCCAGACAGATCTGCCAGCGTCATACGGCCGGGGTTGCTGGGGTGGCTGCGGATCTTGTCGACGATGGCTTGCGCCACAGGGCCTTCGAGCAGTGCCTTGGAGCCACGCGCAGCGATGTCCCGCAGCACCTGGGCGAGTTCCGGGTTTTTCAGCACGTGCCCCACGGGCCAGGGCTGGCCGCTGGCGTCGTAAAAATAGGCGGCGGCCACGGGGTCTTTCTTCAGGTGCTGTTCCGCCGCCAGCAAGGTGTTGAGCCGGGCGCTGACCTTGAAGCCCTGTTCCGCCAGGGTAATGGCGGGTTGGAAGAGAGCGGCCCAAGGCAACTTGCCATGTTGCTGGTGGGCCAGCTCCAGCATGCGCACGGTGCCGGGCACGCCCACCGAACGCCCGCCCACCACGCCTTCGATGAAGGCCATGGGCTTACCGTCGGGCTTGATGAAGAGGTTTTCGTTGGCGGCGGCCGGTGCGGTTTCGCGGCCGTCGTAGGCTTCCACGGATTTGCCGTCGAAATGCATGAGGAAGGCGCCGCCGCCGATGCCGCTGGACTGTGGCTCCACCAGCGTCAGGACCATTTGCACGGCGATGGCGGCATCCACCGCGCTGCCACCCGCCTTGAGGACCTGGTAACCCGCGTCGGTGGCCAGCGGGTTGGCGGCGGCCACGGCGAACTTGGCGGTCTGCCAGCCTGGTTTCTCAGCGTAGCCCGACGAGCCTTCAGGTTGGTTGGGCACCGTGTAGTTGAGCGTGGGCGCCGTGGTGGTACAGGCGGCCAACAGTGCAGCCGAGAGCAGGGCGAGAGGAACAGTGAATCGCATGGCAGGGCTCCTTGCGGTGGTTGTGTTTGCGGCAAGGATACGCCAAAGTGATGCTTTTGATGGGATTTCTCTTTGTTGCCCCTGACTTGAAAACCCCCGCCCCCATCCCCAACATCACGTCAGTTCACCAATCAGCAGGAGCATCTGCATGCGTATCGACAAACTCACCACAAAATTCCAGGAGGCCTTGGGCGAGGCGCAAACGCTGGCCTTGGGACAGGACCACGCCTACATCGAGCCCGCCCACGTGCTGGCAGCCATGCTGCGCCAGCAGGACGGCCCCAAGGCGTTGTTGCAGCGCGCGGGCGTGAACGTGGCGGCCCTGGGCAAGGCGGCAGATGAGGCCATGGCCAAGCTGCCGCAGGTGCAGGGTCAGGAACAGGTTCAGGTGGGGCGCGATACCGTGACGCTGCTGCAGGCGGCGGAGAAAGACGCCATCAAGCGTGGCGACCAGTTCGTTTCGAGCGATTCCTTCCTTCTGGCCCTGGCTGACAGCAAGATTGCCCTGGCAGATGATGTGCGCAAGGCGGGTCTGAAGCGCCAGGCGCTGGAGTCAGCCATTGATGCCGTGCGCGGCGGCCAGAAGGTGGACAGCCCCGAGGCCGAAGGCCAGCGTGAGGCCCTGAAGAAATACACCCTGGACCTGACCGAGCGTGCCGCGCAGGGCAAGCTCGACCCGGTGATCGGCCGTGACGACGAGATCCGCCGCGCCATCCAGGTGCTGCAGCGGCGCAGCAAGAACAACC
>CAMLOF010000351.1 GCA_946481585.1 uncultured Macromonas sp.
ACAAAAAGGCCCGGACATTCCGGGCCTTTTTGCTGCGTGCAACGGGCACTGCCCGTTGCTTCAGGCTTCGCGGCGCAGCGCCGGGAACAGAATCACGTCACGGATGCTGGGGCTGTCCGTCAGCAGCATGATCAGGCGGTCGATGCCGATGCCGCAGCCACCTGCCGGGGGCATGCCGTATTCCAGCGCGCGCACGTAGTCGGCGTCGTAGAACATGGCCTCGTCGTCGCCAGCGTCCTTGCTGGCCACCTGGGCGTGGAAGCGCGCCGCCTGGTCCTCGGCGTCGTTCAGCTCGCTGAAGCCGTTGCCCACCTCGCGGCCAGTGATGTAAAGCTCGAAACGCTCGGTGATCGTCGGGTCGCTGTCGTTGGCGCGCGCCAGCGGCGAAATCTCCGTCGGGTGGTTGCAGATGAAAGTCGGGTTCCAGAGCTTGTCTTCGACCGTCTCTTCAAAGTACATCACCTGCAGGCCCGCCAGGCTGCGGCTGTCCATGCGCTCCTTCACCGGGTCCATGCCCAGCTTCTTGAGCTGCTGCACCAGCCAGTCGCGGTTGTCCACGTTGTCACCGGCATCGGTGTGCTTCAGGATGGCTTCGCGGATGGTCAGGCGCTCGAACGGCGCTTCCAGGTCCACGTCGCGGCCCTGGTAGGTGAGCTTGGCCGTGCCGCAGACGCGCTGCGCCACATGGCGGATCAGCTCTTCGGTAAAGACCATCAGGTCCAGGTAGTTCCAGTAACCCGCGTAGAACTCCATCATGGTGAACTCGGGGTTGTGGCGTACGCTGATGCCTTCGTTGCGGAAGTTGCGGTTGATCTCGAACACACGCTCAAAACCACCCACCAGCAACCGCTTGAGGAACAGCTCCGGCGCGATGCGCAGGTACATGTCCTGCTCCAGCGCGTTGTGGTGGGTCACGAAGGGCCGCGCATTGGCACCACCGGGAATGGGGTGCAGCATGGGGGTTTCCACTTCGAGGAAGTCGTTACCCACCATGAATTCGCGGATGCTGGTCACCGCCAGACTGCGCGCCATGAAGCGCTTGCGTGCCTGCTCGTCGGTCATCAGGTCCACGTAGCGCTGGCGGTACTTGATTTCCTGGTCGTGGATGCCGTGGAACTTGTCCGGCAGCGGGCGCAGGCTCTTGGTCACCAGGCGGATCTTGTCGGCGTGGATGGTCAGTTCGCCCGTCTTGGTCTTGAAGAGCACACCTTCGGCAGCAACGATGTCACCCAGGTCCCAGTGCTTGAAGGCGGCATGCACCTGCTCGCCCACGCTGTCGTTGTTCAGGTAGATCTGGATGCGGCCGCCGCTGGGGCCGAAGGACGAATCCTGCAGCGTGGCAAAGCTGGCCTTGCCCATCACGCGCTTGAGCATCATGCGGCCCGCGACGCTGGCACGCACCTTCAGCGGCTCCAGCATCTCCTTGCTCATGCCATCGTATTCGGCAAACAGCGCTTCCGCCTTGTGCTGCGGCTTCACGTCGTTCGGGAAGGCTGGGCCTTGACCCGCGCGCTGCGCGTCCCGCAGTGCCTTGAGCTTCTCGCGGCGCTCAGCGATGATGTGGTTCTCGTCGGTCTGCGCGTCGGCGTGCGAACTGGTGTGCTGTTCTTGCGTCATGGGGCAACAAAAAAAGAGGGCTGCGGGCAGGCCGCAAAACCCTCTATTCTAGTTTCGTGCCAGCAGTGCGGAACAAATACCGCATTGCTGGCCGTTCAAACGCCTTTTCAGGCTTCGGCGGCTTCGCCCAGGTAGGCGGCGCGCACCTTCGGGTCGTCCAGCATGGAGCTGGCTTCGCCCGTCATGGTGATTTCGCCGGAATCCATCACGTAACCACGGTCGGCGATCTGCAGCGCGCGGCGTGCGTTCTGCTCCACCAGCACCACGGTCACGCCCTGCGCGTACACGTCCTTCACCACCTCGAAGATCTTGTCCACCATGATCGGAGACAGGCCCATGGAGGGTTCGTCCAGCAGCAGCACCTTGGGCTGACTCATCAGCGCGCGGGCCATGGCCAGCATCTGCTGCTCACCGCCCGACATGGTGCCCGCCAGCTGGTCCTTGCGCTCTTTCAAGCGGGGGAAGATACCGAACATGCGCTCGATGTCAGCCTCGATACCGGCCTTGTCGGTGCGAATGTAGGCGCCCATCAGGAGGTTTTCGGTGATGGTCATGCGGGTGAACACCCCACGGCCTTCCGGCACCATGGCCAGGCCTTCCTTGACCAGATCCCAGGAGCCCTTGCCCTTGATGCTCTTGCCCAGGTACTCGATGTTGCCGGCCTCGTAGCCCAGCATGCCCGTGATGGCCTTCATGGTGGTGGTCTTGCCAGCGCCGTTGGAACCGATCAGTGTCACCAGTTCGCCTTCGCGAACCTCCATGTCGATGCCCTTGACGGCCTTGATGCCGCCATACGACACCTTCAGGCCCGATACTTTCAACAGAGTTTGTGCCATTTCAGTGTCCTCCGGTGCCCAGGTAGGCCGCAATCACTTTTTCGTTCCGCTGCACTTCTGCAGGAGATCCCTCGGCCAGTTGCTTGCCGTAGTCCAACACGGTCACGCGGTCGCACAGGCCCATCACCAGCTTCACGTCGTGTTCGATCAGC
>CAMLOF010000352.1 GCA_946481585.1 uncultured Macromonas sp.
AGCGGCTGACCGGCCAGAGCGTGGACAACACCCTGGTGCGGATTCAGCGCTAAGTCACGCGGTGCAGGAACTTTCCCGCGCCAGCACGACCCCAATCTGCCAAAGGCTTGGCCGCACATGCGGCCTTTTTCTTACCGATGGAGCGTAACAAGATGCAAAGACGTGAATTCTCCCGTGCCCTGGCAGGCGCAGGTGCCCTGGCCGCCGCAGGCTGGAGCGGCATGGCATGGGCCCAGATCGGCGGCTTCAAGGACGGCAGCGACTACCGCCGCCTGGCCCGCCCGGTGCCAGTGGATGCAGCGGCTGGCCAGATCGAGGTGCTGGAATTCTTCTCCTACTCCTGCGTGCACTGCTACCGCTTCGAGCCAGTCATGAAGGACTGGATGAAGACCCTGCCCTCCAACGTCGTCGTCAAACGCACGCCGGTAGGCTTCAACGCAGCGTTTGAGCCGCTGCAACGCTTTTATTACGCACTGGAAGCCATGGGCAAGCTCGACGCCCTGCACGACAAGGTGTTCAAGGCCATCCATGAAGGCGGCGAACGGCTCACCAAGCTCGACAACATTGCCGACTGGGTGGCCAAGCAAGGCGTGGACAAGGCCCAGTTCACGCAAACCTTCAACTCCTTCGGCGTCAGCGGCAAGGTCAAGCGCGCCACCCAGTTGCAGGAAGCTTACGAAGTGGAAGGCACCCCCGCCCTGGGCATTGCCGGGCGCTTCTACGTGCCGGGCCAGGCCGCGCGCACCGTGCAGATTGCCAATGCGCTGATCGCCGAAAGCCGCAAGGGCTGAGCGGCCCGTTACAAACCCCGCAGGGGGTGGCTACAATCCTTGCATCCCTTAAATGCAAGTTTCGTGCCTTTAGCCACCATGCCCTCAAACCGCCCCCTGCGAACCCCTCCGCTGCTCGGTGGCGCGCTGCTGGCCCTGGCGGCCATTGCCTGGCTGCCCGCCCAGGCAGAGCGCGCCGACCGCCTGCAGCCCATGAACATCGAGGCCGACGCGCTGCGCCACGACGACGCCCGCCAAACCAGTGTGTTCACCGGCAACGTCGTCATCACCAAAGGCACCATCGTCATCCGGGGCCAGAGTGTTGAAGTGCGCCAGGACCCCCAAGGCAACCAGTTCGGCACGGTGCTCGCCAGCAAGGACAAGCTGGCCTTCTTCCGCCAGAAGCGCGAAGGCCTGCAGGAATTCATCGAAGGTGAAGCCCAGCGCATTGACTACGACGGCCAGAGCGACACGGTGAAGTTCACCGGCCAGGCCGTGCTGCGCCGCTTCAAGGGTGCCACGCTCAACGACCAGACCAGCGGCGGCGTCATCGTTTACGACAACAAGTCCGAGACCTTCAGCGTGGATGGCGGCAGCCCCAGCCGCACGCCCGACAACCCGTCGGGTCGTGTGCGCGCCGTGCTCACGCCCAATGCGGCCACGTCAACACCCCCCGCCGCGCCAGCCCCCAACAGCCCCTTGCAACCCAGCACACGGCTGGAGACCCGCCCGTGACGGCACCCAACACGACCGACAGCCGGCTGCAAGCGAGCGGGTTGCGCAAAAGCTATGGCAAACGCCTGGTGGTGAAGGACGTTTCGCTGGAAGTGCGCAGCGGCGAGGTGGTGGGCCTGCTCGGCCCCAACGGCGCGGGCAAGACCACGTCCTTCTACATGATCGTGGGCCTGGTTCGGGCCGACGATGGCCGCATCACGCTGGACGGCCAGTCCATCGAAGACCTGCCCATACACCGCCGTGCCCGCATGGGCTTGGGCTACCTGCCGCAGGAAGCGTCGATCTTCCGCAAGCTCACCGTTGAACAGAACGTGCGCGCGGTGCTGGAACTCCAGACAGATGACAAAGGCCGCGCCTTGAGCGAGCCCGAAATCGTTTCGCGGCTCGACAAATTGCTGGAAGACCTGCACGTCGAACACCTGCGCCACTCGCCGGCTCCCGCGCTGTCGGGCGGTGAGCGCCGCCGCGTGGAAATCGCCCGGGCCCTGGCCACCAACCCGCGCTTCATCCTGCTGGACGAACCGTTTGCCGGTATCGACCCCATTGCGGTGATCGAAATCCAGCGCATCATCGGATTCCTCAAGGCACGCGGCATCGGCGTGCTGATCACCGACCACAACGTGCGCGAGACGCTGGGTATCTGCGACCGCGCCTTCATCATCAGCGACGGCCACGTGCTGGCCCAGGGCACTCCGGCCGAGATCGTGGAGAACGCGGACGTGCGCCGCGTTTACCTCGGCGAACACTTCCGCATGTAAGGCCGG
The DNA here is from genome assembly GCA_946481585.1 of uncultured Macromonas sp. Next base: position 2,270 of record CAMLOF010000352.1, read on the forward strand.
CATGAAGCAGGGCCTGTCGTTACGCGTCTCGCAGCATCTGGCACTCACGCCGCAGCTGCAGCAGTCCATCCGCCTGCTGCAACTCAGCACGCTGGAGATGGCACAGGAAGTCGAGCAGATGCTCGACGAGAACCCCTTCCTGGAACGTGACACCGAAACGGCGGAACGCGAGGAGTTCGGCCTGGCGCAGGCCGATGCCAGCCCCAGCCTGGGCGACCAAGTGAGCGAGTGGGCCACCGCCGACGGTGCCACGGCGGGCAGCACCGACGCTGTCAGCGACGCTGTCAGCGACGCTCCCAGCAGCAGCGAAGCACTGGAAGAAGCCGCCCCC
>CAMLOF010000353.1 GCA_946481585.1 uncultured Macromonas sp.
TTGGCAAACAGGCGGTCGCGCTCCACCTCCCAGGTGTTGAGCACCTTGCCGCGCAACGGCAGAATGGCCTGGCATTCCTTGTCGCGGCCCATCTTGGCGCTGCCCCCGGCAGAGTCACCTTCCACCAAGAACAGTTCGTTGTGGGCCAGGTCGCGGCTTTCGCAGTCGGTCAGCTTGCCGGGCAGCACGGCCACGCCGCTGCCCTTGCGCTTTTCTACCTTTTGGCCGGCCTTCTGGCGGCTTTGTGCAGCCTTGATGGCCAGTTCCGCCAGCTTCTTGCCGTACTCCACGTGGTGGTTCAGCCACAGCTCCAGCGCCGGACGCACAAAGTTGCTCACCAGCCGCACGGCGTCGCGCGAATTCAGCCGCTCCTTGATCTGGCCCTGGAACTGCGGGTCCAGCACCTTGGCACTCAGCACGTAGCTGGCCCGGGCAAACACGTCTTCGGGCAGCAGCTTCACACCCTTTGGCAGCAAGGCGTGCAATTCAATGAAGCTCTTCACCGCCTGGAACAGGCCGTCGCGCAGGCCGCTGTCGTGCGTGCCTCCCGCGCTGGTAGGGATGAGGTTGACGTAGCTCTCGCGCACCGGCTGGCCGTCCTCGGTAAAGGCCACGGCCCAAGCCGCACCCTCGCCCTCGGCAAAGCTCTCGTGACCTGAATCGGCATAGCCCTCGCCCTCGAACAAGGGAATCACCGGCTCGCCGTTGAGCGTCTGCTGCAGGTAGTCGCGCAGGCCGCCCTTGTACTGCCAGGTCTGGGTGTCTTTGGTCTTTTCATTGGCCAGGCTCACCAACACACCCGGCATCAGCACGGCCTTGCTGCGCAGCAGGTGCACCAGTTCGCCTGATGGCAAGTTGGGCGACTCAAAGTACTTCGCATCGGGCCACACGCGCACGCTGGTGCCCTGCTTGCGGTCGCCTTCGCCCGCCGGGCGGCGGCTCAGGGGTTCCACCACGTCGCCACCGGCGAACACCATGCGGGCCACGTGGCCATCGCGGTAGCTGGTCACCTCCAGGCGGGTGGCCAGAGCGTTGGTCACGCTCACGCCCACGCCGTGCAGGCCGCCCGAGAAGCTGTACGCCCCGCCCTTGCCCTTGTCAAACTTGCCGCCCGCGTGCAGGCGGGTGAACACCAGCTCCAGCACGGGGGCGTTCTCTTCCGGGTGAATGCCATGGGGAATGCCGCGCCCGTCGTCTTCCACGCTCACCGAACCGTCGGCGTGCAAGGTAACGCGTATGCGCTTGCCAAAGCCCGCCAGGGCCTCGTCGGCGGCGTTGTCCAACACCTCCTGCACGATGTGCAGCGGGTTGTCGGTGCGGGTGTACATGCCGGGGCGCTGCTTCACGGGCTCCAAGCCCTTGAGCACGCGGATGGAACCTTCGGCGTAGGCGTTGCCTGCCTCGCTGGGGGAAAGGGATTTCTCTGCCATGGCGGGCATTGTAGATAGCGCGGCGCCGCCCGCAGGTGACAGGCAGACAACCCGCAAATTCGCTACAGTCTCGGGATGTCTTCGAATCCGCCCAAACTTTCCGCCCTGCAGGTGCTGGCCTGCGGTGCCGCCATCGTCACACTCTCCATGGGTATCCGCCACGGCTTTGGCCTGTGGTTGCAGCCCATTACCCAGGCCCAGGGCTGGACGCGCGAGACCTTCGCCTTCGCCATGGCCATCCAGAACCTGTCCTGGGGCCTGTTCGGCATCTTCGCTGGCATGCTGGCCGACCGCTTCGGCGGCTACCGCGTGCTTCTGGGCGGCGCCCTGCTGTACGCGGCCGGTCTGGCGGGCATGGCCCTGTCCACATCTTCGTTGCTGTTTGCGCTCACGGCGGGTGTGCTCATCGGGGCGGCGCAGGCGGGCACCACCTACGCCATCATCTATGGCGTCATCGGGCGGCAAATTCCAGCTGAAAAACGCTCCTGGGCCATGGGCATGGCCGCGGCAGCTGGTTCGTTCGGCCAGTTCCTCATGGTGCCGGTGGAAGGCTTCCTCATCGCCAACTTCGGCTGGCAGGAGGCACTGCTGATTCTGGGCGCTACCGCGCTGCTGATCGCCCCGCTGGGTTGGGGCCTGCGCGAGCCTGGGTTTGACGGCGCAGCAGCATCTGCCCGCAGGGAACAGACCATCATTCAAGCCCTGCGCGAAGCCTTCGGCTACCGCAGCTTCCAGTTGCTGATGGCGGGTTACTTCGTCTGCGGCTTCCAGGTGGTGTTCATTGGCGTGCACATGCCCAGCTACCTGAAGGACAACGGCTTGTCGCCCCAGGTGGCAAGTTACGCGCTGGCCATCATCGGCCTTTTCAACGTCTTCGGCACCTACGCCGCAGGCGTGCTGGGCCAGCGTCTGGCCAAAAAACGCATCCTGTCGTTCATTTACCTGATGCGCTCGGTCGCCATCACGCTCTTTCTGATGGCCCCGCTCACGCCCTGGAGCGTCTACATCTTCGCGGCGGCCATGGGGCTGCTGTGGCTGTCCACCGTGCCGCCCACCAACGCCATCGTGGCGCAGATCTTCGGGGTGGCCCACCTGTCCATGCTGGGCGGCTTTGTGTTCTTCAGCCACCAGGTGGGCAGTTTCATGGGGGTGTGGCTGGGTGGCCTGC
>CAMLOF010000354.1 GCA_946481585.1 uncultured Macromonas sp.
CGGCCTTTGTCGATTTCGTCCCCCGCCAGACTGCGGGTCTTGAAAAAGCGTGCCGCCCAGAGCCATTTGTCCAGGCGGATCTTGTCTTGCGCAGGGGGCTGATGGCTCATGATTCAGATCTTGGCGCCCATGGCCACGGCACGCGCCCGGCTGGCCATGGCGGCCTGAGCGTCCGGTTCTTGTTTGGTGGGCCAGCCGCTCAGGTGGCGTTCGCACAGGTCGCTCAGGGCGCGCAGCCAAGGTGCGCTGTCGTTCAGGCAGGGGATGTAATGGAAGGACTTGCCGCCCGCGTGCAGGAAGGCTTCGCGCGCCTCCTGGTCAATTTCTTCCAGCGTTTCTATGCAGTCCGCGGCAAAGCCGGGGCAGACCACGTCCACGCGGCCCACGCCCGCCTTGCCCAGTGCAATGAGCGTGGGTTCGGTGTACGGCTCCAGCCACTTGGCCTTGCCAAAGCGGGATTGGAAGGTCACCACGTATTCCTCAGGCTTGAGGCCCAACGCTTCGGCCAGCAGGCGGCCCGTCTTGTGGCATTCGCAGTGGTACGGGTCACCCAGGTGCAGCGTGCGTTCGGGCATGCCGTGAAAGCTCATGACGAGCTTGTCGGGCCGACCATGCGCCATCCAGTGCTGCTGCACGGAAACCTTGAGCGCGTCGATGTAACCCGCGTCGTCGTGGTAGCGGTTGGCGAAGCGCAACTCCGGCAGGTGGCGCACCTGTTTGCCCCAGGCAAAAACCGCGTCCAGCACGCTGGCCACCGTGGCACCGCTGTACTGTGGGTAGGCTGGCACCACCAGTATGCGCGTGCAGCCAGCGGCCTTCAGGGCGTCCAGTTGGCTGGCAATGGATGGCTGGCCATAGCGCATGGCGTAGCGCACTTCCAGCTTGTGGCCGCGCTCGCCCAGGTAGCCGCGCAGCAGGGTGGCCTGCTTCTCGGTCCACACCTTCAGCGGGGAGCCTTCGGGCGTCCACACCGTGGCGTACTTGGCGGCAGACTTGGCCGGGCGCACCCGCAGGATGATGCCGTGAAGGATCAGCCACCATATGGGCTTTGGGATCTCCACCACGCGCGGATCGCTCAGGAACTCCGCCAGGTATCTGCGCAGGGCGCTTGCGGTGGGCGCGTCTGGTGTGCCAAGGTTGCACAGCAGAATACCTGTTCGGGCTGTCTGCCCATGGGTGTACGGGGGTTCTTTTCGGAAAGCCATGCGGTATTCTCCCCCACCTATGCTCGACCCATCACGCATCAAGGCCATCACCCTCGATCTGGACGACACCTTGTGGCCCGTCTGGCCCACGATCGAACGCGCCGAACAGGTGCTGCTGGACTGGCTGCGCGAGCAGGCTCCTGCCACTGCCGCCTTACTGGGCGACGCGGGCAACCGCCGGGCCGTGCGTGCCGAGGTGGAACAGCAATGGGCGCACATGGCGCACGACCTGTCGCTGCTGCGGCGCGAATCCATCCGCCTGGGTTTGCGCCGGGCGGGTGATGACCCTTCGCTGGCCGAGCCAGCGTTCGAGGTGTTCTTCGAGCAGCGTCATCGAGTCACCCTGTACGACGACGCGCTTCCAGCCCTGGCGGCCTTGGCAGCTCGTTACCCCGTGGTGGCTTTGTCCAACGGCAATGCCGATGTGCACCGGGTCGGCATCGGCCAGCATTTCCACGCGCACGTGACTGCACGCGAGGTGGGCGTTGGTAAGCCTGATCCGCACATCTTCGAGGTGGCGGCACGCCAGGCCGGTGTGGCCCCTGAAGCTGTCTTGCACGTGGGCGATGACGCAGCGCTGGACGTGCTGGGAGGCCTGGGCGCAGGCATGCAGACGGCGTGGGTCAACCGTGCCGGACACGACTGGCCGCATGCCCCGCACCAGCCACACCTGGTGGTGAGCGATCTGCACGCCCTTTGCGAATCGCTGCTTCGCTGAATCCCTTTTTTCGTTTCTGATCTGTGGAGACCCGCATGAGTCTGACCATTCACGGCATCGTTGCGTCACGAGCCATCCGCCCGCTGTGGGTTGCCGAAGAACTCGGCCTGACCTATCGCCACGAGCCCACGCCCTATCAGGGTGGTGCCACGCGCACCCCGGAATTCCTGGCGCTCAACCCCAACGGGCACATCCCCGTGGTGCTGGATGACCGGCCCGAAGGGCAGGTGGTGGTGTGGGAGTCAATGGCCTGCGCGCTGTACATTGCCCGACACCACGGCAAGGGCGAGGGCGTTTCACCGTCCAGCCCACTGGAAGACGCCGAAGCCCTGCGCTGGGCATTCTGGACGGTGACCGAGGTGGAAAAAGACGCGCTGACCGTGCTGATGCACCGCATGACGATGCCGCAGGAACAGCGCAAGCCCGACTTGGCCGAGCAGGCCGAAAAGCGCCTGCGCGTGCCGCTGCGTGTGCTGGAGCAGCATCTGGCTAAACAGGCAGCGCGTGGCTGGTTGCACTTGGCTGCCGAGCGCTTCACTGTGGCCGACATTTGTGTGGCGAGCGTGGTCAACTGGGCGCGCCCGGCGCGTCACCTGATGGACGAGTTCCCCCTGGTTCACGAATGGGTGCTGCGCTGCGTGAACCGCCCGGCCTACCTGGCCTTGCGTTCCAG
>CAMLOF010000355.1 GCA_946481585.1 uncultured Macromonas sp.
CACATGTGGGAGCTCTACACCATGTGGGTGATGGTTCCGCTGGTGCTGGCCACGCGATTGCACGGCGCTGCGCTGTCGTGGGCGGCGTTTCTTGTGCTGGGGGCGGGCATGCTGGGGTGTGTTCTGGGCGGTTGGGCGGCGTTGCGGGTTGGCAGCGCCAGGGTGGCGAGTCTTCAGCTTGCGGTGAGCGGGCTGTGCTGCCTGGTGGCGCCGTGGGCCATTCAGGCACCAGACGCTGCGTTCTTCGGCTGGCTTTTGGTCTGGGGCGTGACAGTTTCCGGAGACTCCCCGCAGTTTTCCACGCTGACTGCGCGCAACGCGCCGCCGCCCGTGGTGGGCAGTGTGTTGACAATGAGCAACAGTATTGGATTTGGTATTTCCATCATCAGCATCATGTTGTTCGTCGAGTTGTCACGCACGGTGGCGCTCGGCCATTTGCTGCCGTGGCTGGCGGTGGGGCCTGCGTTGGGCTTGCTCGCCATGCGCACGTTGTTACGCGAGGAGGCCCGGCGGGCCTGATCACCTTGGCCGGGGTATTCGCGCTTATAGTCGGGGCCGCATGAAGGTCAAAACACAGAGCAAGAAGGTCAACAAGGCTTGGCTGAACCAGCACGTCAACGATCCGTGGGTCAAACTGGCCCAGAAGGAAGGCTACCGCGCGCGCGCTGCGTACAAGTTGAAGGAGATTGACGAGACCTTCCACCTGATCCGCCCCGGCCAGTGTGTGGTGGATCTGGGGTGCGCACCAGGGGCCTGGAGCCAGTACCTGCGCCGCCGCCTGTCGCCTGGCGGGGCCGCCACTGGCGAGCTCAACGGCATCATCATCGGGCTGGACCTGCTGCCCATGGAGCCCATCGAGGGGGTGCAATACCTGCAGGGCGACTTCCGCGAGGAGTCCGTGCTCGCGCAATTGCAGGAAAAGCTCAAGGCGGGAGACGGCTTCCGCGAGGTGGATGTGGTGGTGTCGGACATGGCGCCCAACCTGTCCGGGGTGGAGTCTGTAGACGCCGCGCGCATTGCCCACCTGGTGGAGTTGGCGGTGGATTTCTCCAAACAGCACCTCAAGCGCGACGGCGCCCTGGTGGTCAAGCTGTTCCATGGCAGTGGTTACAACGAGCTGGTCAAACTCTTCCGCGACACGTTCAAAGTGGTCAAGCCACTCAAGCCCAAGGCGTCGCGCGACAAATCCTCGGAAACCTTTTTGATCGGCATGGGTCTCAAATAAGCCATTTTTGGCTTTTTCTATCCGCGCGATACACAGGGTTACCGCAGGGAAAAGGGTTTCGCGCCCTTGAAAGACCTAAAATGGTCCCGAAATGGACAGGTACAGATTCAGCAGGAGCCCTTCTTGAACAACCAGTGGTTTTCCAAAGTTGCCGTGTGGATGGTCATCGCCATGGTGCTGTTCACCGTCTTCAAGCAATTTGACGGACGCACCACGGCGGGCGCCGGTTACATGGGCTATTCCGAGTTCTTGAACGAGGTCAAGGGCCAGCGCATCAAGAGCGCCACGATCCAGGAAGGTGCCAATGGCACCGAGATCGTGGCCATCACCACCGACGACCGTCGCGTGCGCACCAACGCCACCTACCTTGATCGCGGTCTGGTCGGCGACCTCATCGCCAACGACGTCAAGTTCGACGTCAAGCCGCGTGAAGAGGGGTCGCTGCTCATGACCCTGCTGGTCAGCTGGGGCCCCATGCTGCTCCTCATCGGTGTGTGGATCTACTTCATGCGCCAGATGCAGGGCGGTGGCAAGGGTGGTGCCTTCAGCTTTGGCAAGAGCAAGGCACGCATGCTCGACGAGAACGCCAACACCGTCACCTTCGCCGACGTCGCTGGTTGCGACGAGGCCAAGGAAGAGGTGAAGGAGGTCGTGGACTTCCTGAAGGACCCGGCCAAGTTCCAGAAGCTTGGCGGTCGCATTCCGCGTGGTCTGTTGCTGGTGGGCCCCCCGGGTACCGGCAAGACGCTGCTGGCCAAGTCCATTGCTGGCGAGGCCAAGGTGCCGTTCTTCAGCATTTCGGGCTCCGACTTCGTGGAGATGTTCGTGGGTGTGGGCGCCGCCCGCGTACGCGACATGTTCGAGCAGGCCAAGAAGAACGCGCCTTGCATCATCTTCATCGACGAAATCGACGCCGTGGGCCGCCAGCGCGGTGCAGGCCTGGGTGGTGGTAACGACGAGCGTGAGCAGACCCTCAACCAGATGCTGGTTGAGATGGACGGTTTCGAGACCAACCTGGGCGTGATCGTGATCGCTGCGACCAACCGTCCGGACATTCTGGACGCCGCGTTGCTGCGCCCGGGCCGTTTCGACCGTCAGGTCTATGTGACGCTGCCCGACATTCGCGGCCGCGAGCAGATCCTCAACGTGCACATGCGCAAGGTGCCTATCGGCAACGACGTGAGTGCCGAAATCATTGCGCGCGGCACGCCCGGCATGAGCGGTGCCGACCTGGCCAACCTGTGCAACGAGGCCGCACTGATGGCTGCCCGCCGCAATGCCCGCGTGGTGGAGATGCAGGACTTCGAGAAGGCCAAGGACAAGATCCTGATGGGCCCCGAGCGCAAGAGCATGGTCATGCCCGAGGA
>CAMLOF010000356.1 GCA_946481585.1 uncultured Macromonas sp.
GCCGACCCGAGCTTCCGTTCGCCGATGGCGATTGCCGTGATCGGCGGGCTGATCACGTCCACGGTGCTGAGTCTGCTCGTCATCCCCGTCGTGTTCACCTACGTGGATGACGTGGAGCAGTGGACGCGCCGCTTGGTCAGGCGCCTTGGTAAACGCCCTGAGCAGGCAGCTTTGCCGTGATTTCCTTGCGGAAGCGGTTGAGTTCCTGCACCGACTTGAAGCTTTGCTCCAGCAGCAGGCTCATGTTGTGCAGGATGCGCTCGACCACCTTGGTTTCCCAGGTGTTGTCGAACTGGATCTGCTGGCTCAGCCACTGCTCCAGCCACTCGGGGTCGGGCAGGCGGCTCTGGATGGTGTCGCGCGGGTAGTGGGCCTTGCTGACGTGCAGGTTGGTCGGGTGCAGCGCCTGCGCGGTGCGGCGGGCGCTGGCCATGAGCACGCCCACCTTGGCGAAGGCGGCCTTGGCCTCGTCGCCAAACTTGCCGATGGCGCGCTTCATGTAGCGCAGGTAGGCGCCGCCGTGGCGGGCTTCGTCCTGGCTCAGCGTGGTGTAGATCTGCTTGATGACCGGCTCGGTGTGCCATTCGGCAGCGCGGCGGTACCAGTGGTTCAGGCGGATTTCGCCGCAGAAGTGCAGCATCAGGGTTTCCAGCGCCGGGGCCGGGTCGAACTCGAAGCGGATGTCGTGCAGTTCCTGCTCGGTGGGCACCAGCTCGGGGCGGAAGCGGCGCAGGTACTCCATCAGCACCAGCGAGTGCTTCTGCTCCTCGAAGAACCAGATCGACATGAAGGCGGAGAAATCGCTGTCGTCGCGGTTGTCGCGCAGGAACATCTCGGTGGCGGGCAGGGCAGCCCACTCGGTGATGGCGTTCATCTTGATGGTCTGCGCCTGTTCGTCGCTCAGCAGGCTGGCGTCGAACTTGTCCCAGGGGATGTCCTTGTCCATGTCCCAGCGGACGGATTCGAGTTGCTTGAACAGTTCAGGGTAGAGCATGCGAGAAGTCTCAGGTAACGGCGGACAGGGAAGCCTTGGGCTGCAAAACCCCGCATTCTAAAGGGTGAAGGCAAAAAACACCTTACAAATCATGGCATTGCAAGGGGGCTTTGGCCGTTCGTCGGCGGGTTACCAACTGTTGCAACTGTGCGTGCGGTTTTGTGGGAACTTTCGCCCATGGGCATGCGTCCTAAAACGCAACCGGGTCGCAAGCGGCCCGCCAGTGGAAAGTTTCCTTGTACCGCGAAGTCAGCCGGGCTTGCCTGGTTGCAATCCCGAGGCGATTTTTCTCCTCCTCCCTCCCTCCTCCCCTTGTCTCGGGGCGCTTCGCGGTACCTTCTTATGCCAACCGGCAGCGGTGTAGAACCGCTGCCGGTTTTTTATTGGCCGCGTGGGAGGGGGTGGATGTCAGGCGGGGCGGGTGTCGATGAAGCTCTGCCGCTGCGAGAGCTTTTCGTACAGCCTGGCCAGGTTGGGGTAGTCGCCGCGCCAGTCGATGTCGGGGAAGCGGAAGTCCAGGTAGCCCAGGGCGCAGCCAGCAGCCACATCGGCCAGTGTGAGGTGGATGCCGTGGCAGAAAGGCTTGTCGGCCAGGCCCTGGCTCATGGCCTTGAGGCTGGCGTGCACCTTGCCCATCTGGCGTTCGATCCAGGCCTGGGAGCGTTCGTGTTCGGCGCGCTTGGGCCAGATGGCTTCCATGCGGGCGAGGATGGCGGCGTCCAGCAGACCGTCGGCCAGGGCCTCCCAGGTCTTGACCTCGACGCGCTCACGCCCGCTGGGCGGAATGAGTTTGCCCACGGGGGACAGGGTGTCGAGGTATTCGACGATGACGCGCGAGTCGAACACCGCCTCGCCGCCTTCCATCACCAGGCAAGGCACCTTGCCCAGCGGGTTGGCGTCGCTGATGTGGGTGCCGTCGGCCCAGACGTCTTCTTCGACGAACCTGAACTCCAGCTTCTTTTCGGCCATGACGACGCGGACCTTGCGCACGTAGGGGCTGGTGATGGATCCGATCAGTTTCATGGTGTTCGTAAGTGGACGATTGGTTTTTGATTTTAGCCAGCCGTTTGGCGGCAAGCCCTGCAGTCGGTTAACCGCCCGATGGCCGGGGCTTCTACAATCCGGGCCATCATGCAAGCCGCCTCTACCCCTTCCTCCTCCGCCGATTTTTCCCCCGTCACCGCCCTGTCGCCGCTGGACGGCCGCTACGCTGGCAAGCTTGCCGCGCTGCGCCCCTTCATGAGCGAGTACGGCTACATGCACCGCCGCGTGCAGGTCGAACTGGCCTGGTTCGAGCACCTGAGCGACGCTGGTTTTGATGAATTCCCGCCCTTGTCCAACGAAGCGCGCGCTCACTTGCGTGCCATCGTGGCCAACTTCAGCCCGGCCGATGCCGAGGCCATCAAGGCCATTGAAAAAACCACCAACCACGACGTGAAGGCGGTGGAATACTGGATTCGCGGCAACGCCGCCATGGGCGTCAAGGGCGCGTTCGACGGCTGGCCCGAACTGCAGAAGGCCGGTGAATTCGTGCACTTCGCCTGCACCAGCGAGGACATCAACAACACCAGCCACGC